>JBOHKZ010000204.1:0-10271 GCA_050729355.1 Phenylobacterium sp.
GCACGCGCTTGACGCGGTTGTCAGCGCCGACGGTGACCACGCTGGCGCCGTCGGCGTCATAGCGGATGGAGGTTTCCGGCACCGACAGCACCTGGCCGGAGACTTCCTCGAAGACCGCACGGGCGAAGCCGCCGGCCCGGATGTCGCTGCGCACCGGCAGGTGCACGCGCACCTGACCGAGCTTGGTCTGGCTGTCGATCTGCGGGCTCACCAGGCGGACCACGCCCTGAACGGTCGCGCCGCTCGGCAGGGTGACCGTGGCGTGCTGGCCGGGCCGGATGTTGGCCAGGTCCTCTTCCGAAAGCTGCGCGGCCAGTTCGATTTCGTTGTCGCGGGCGATGCGGAACCAGGGCGTCGAGCCCACCGCCGAGGTGTCGCCGGGCCGCACGGTGCGCTCCAGGATGATGCCGCTGACCGGCGAGACCACCGCGAGCTTGGAGGCGCGGGTCTTGACGTCGCGCAGGGCCGCGGCCTGGGCCGTGGCGGCGGCGCGCGAGGCGCGGGCCTGGAAGCGGCGCTGGTCGATGGCCTCCTGGCTGAGCACGCCGGCGTTGTCGAGGTCGGCGACCCGCTTGGCCTGGTCCTCGGCCTGCAGCGCGTTGGCCTCGGCCTGCAGCGCATTGGCCTCGGCCTGGGCGACCTGCGCCTGGATCAGCGCCGGGTCGAGCTGGACCAGGGTCTGGCCCTTCTTCACGTAGGAGCCGACGTCGACCAACACGTTGGCCACGCGGTAACCGCTGACTTCCGGCAGCACGGCGGCTTCCTCGCGCGGCAGGAGGTCGCCTGAGGCCGCGAGTGCGCCGGTGATCGAACGCGGCAGGACCTGCACGACACGCACGGCGCGGGCCTGCTGGGCGTCCGTCGTCTTGGCCGGCGGCGCCTTGTGGCAACCGGCCAGCGCGAGCGCGGCCACGAGCGGGATAAGGACTAGGTGGACTCTCATGCGGTCTCGCTTAGCGGGCCTGCGCCTGGGTGATGTATTTGTCGGCCGGCCAGCCGCCGCCGAGCGCCTTGTAGGCCGTCACGGTGCCGCGCAGGGCCTGGACCTGGGCCGAGGTGAGCTGGGTGCGCGTTTGCCGCCACGACTGCTCGACGCTCAGGGTCGTCTGGAGATCGGTGATGCCGCGGTCGTAGCCGATGCGCGATGCCTCGAACGCCCGGTGGGCGCGCGCCTCGCCGTCGATCAGGATCGTCACGCGGCGGCGGTCGGCGTCCAGGCGCACCAGCGCGCCCTCGGAATCCGAGAACGCCGTCTGGACCGCCTTCTCATAGGCGATGACCGCCTGTTCGGTCCGGGCGCCCTGGGCCTTGGCGTCGGCCAGCAGGCGGGGAATGGACAGCACCGGCTGGGTGATCGAGCCGCCGATCGTGTGGTTCTGGCTGGTGGAGGAGAAGCCCGGCTGCTCGATCTTCGACCAGCCGATGCCCGGCGTGAACAGCAGGGTCGGCAGGATCGCCAGCCTGGCCGCCTGTAGCCGCCCAAGCTGCGAGTCGATGCGGGCCTGCGCCTCGCGCACGTCCGGCCGGCGCGCCAGGAGGTCGCTGGGCAGGCCCACCGGCACCGTCGGAAGCTGGCCGACCACCGGGCTCACATTGATGTTGGCGGTCGGTTCGACGATCCGGCCCGCCAGGATCAGCAGCAGGCGCTTCTGGACCTGGATCTCGCCTTCCAGCGTGGCGATCTGCGACTCGGCCTGGGCCAGGTCGCCGGCGATCCGGTCGGCGTCCGACGTCGCCGCGATCCCGACCTGCGCGCGCTTGGTGGTCACGTCATAGAGCGAGCGCTGGATCCGGGCGGTCTCGC
The DNA here is from genome assembly GCA_050729355.1 of Phenylobacterium sp. Lineage (GTDB taxonomy): Bacteria > Pseudomonadota > Alphaproteobacteria > Caulobacterales > Caulobacteraceae > Phenylobacterium. The sequence continues at coordinate 1,805 of JBOHKZ010000204.1, forward strand.
GCTGGTCGGCCAGTTGGATCGCCAGGCCTCGCGCCAGGAAGTAGGCGTCGGCCACCTGCGCGGCCAGGCTGGCGCGCGTGCCTTCATAGTCGAACTGCGCGGCCGCCACGTCGCCGCCGACGGCCTTCGCCGCGGCGAACACCCGGCCGAACAGATCGACTTCCCAACTGACGTTGAAGTTGGCCGCCGAGGTCTGGGAGCTGCCGCTGGTCGAGAAGCCCGGAATGTTGGCCGCGGTGCCCGAGAGCTGCTCGGTGGTGGTCCGGCGGGTCTGGGCCGTGGCGTCGCCCTGCGGCAGGAACTGGACGAGGGCGCTCACCCGTGCGGCCTGGGCCTCCTTCAACCGCGAGGCCGCGCTCTTGGCGTCGGGATTGTTGGCCAGCGCCTGCTCGATCAGGCCGGTCAGTTCGGGATCGTTGAAGTTCAGCCACCAGCGGTCCAGCGCCAGCGACGCCGCGGGCGCCGCGTTGGCCGGCGCCTCATAGGCGGCGGGCAGGCTGACGTCGGCCTTGCGCGCCGTGGCGCAACCGGCGAGCGCAAGGCAAGCCACGACAGCAGTGGAGATAGCGGAACGCATGGATGACTTCGTTATGGGAGCCAGGTTGCCGTCTGATGACCGAGTCGTAGTCGCCGCACCCACGACCTTTGGATGCAAACGCGGCGGCTTTTTGGAAGCGGGGCCTCTCTTAGCCAAACTCCGTACCTTGTAAAGTGTTATTTGCTGTGTAGGCTTGTGATCGATGGTCACAGAGTTTTCAGGCGGCGGCGATCTCAGGCGCAGCATCGCGCTCCTGTGGGGCGTGCCCGGAACCGGCCGTCGTGGACCCAAGCCCAGCCGCTCCGTCGAAGAGGTCGTGTCGGCCGCCGTCGCGCTCGCCGACGCCGAGGGGCTGGCCGCCCTTTCCATGCGCCGCGTCGCCGAGACACTCGGGCTCTCGCCCATGTCCCTCTACACCTATGTCCCCTCCAAGGCCGAGCTTGTCGACCTGATGGTCGACCGCGTGGCCGCCGAGATCTCCGAACCCGGCCCGGCGCTTACCGGCTGGCGTGAGAAGGTGGAACACCTCGCCCGGCAACGCTGGTCCATGGCGCAGCATCACCCCTGGCTCATGCAGGTGGGGGTCCATCGCCCGCCGCTCGGCCCGAACATCCTGGCGAAGATCGAGACCACGCTGCAGGCGCTGGACGGCCAGGGGCTCACTGAGTTCGAGATGAACCACTTCGCCGCGCTCATCCTGAACTATGTGCGGGGCTCGGCCCGCGCCGCGCTGGACGCCCGGGACGTGGAACGCGAAAGCGGCGTCACCGACGAGCAGTGGTGGGCGCTGAACGCCGAGTTGCTCGAGGGCCTGATGGAGCCATCGCGCTACCCCACCACCACTCGGGTGGGCGCAGCCTACAAGGCGGCCGAACAGTCGCCCCCGGACTCCATTTCCGACTTCGAATTCGGGCTGCAGCGGGTGCTCGACGGGATCGCCGTGTTCATCGACCGGCGATGCTCCGAGACGGTCTAGCCGTTGCGCTTCGGAGCCCATAGTCTCCGCCCGCCTTCGTACCCCTCACCCGAGTGATTGATGAAAAAGCTTCTGTTCTGCGCGGCGGCCGTCTGCGCGTTTTCCGCTCCCGCGTTCGCCGCCGATCCCGGCATCGATCCCGCCAGGCTGTCCGAGCACATCAAGGTCCTGTCGTCCGACGCCTTCGAGGGCCGCGGCCCCGCAACCGAGGGCGAGAAGAAGACCGTCGCCTACATCTCCGAGCAGTTCAAAGCCGCTGGCCTGCAGCCGGGCGGCGACCTCGTGAAGGGCGCCCGCGTCTGGACCCAGGACGTGCCGCTCGCCCGCTTCCGCACCACCGGCCCGGTGAAGGTCAGCGTCACCGCCGGCGGCGCTACCCAGCAATGGAGCCAGGGCGGCGAGATCGCCATCCGCGCCGCGCAGACGGGCGTGAACCACCTCACCATCAAGGACGCCCCCGTGGTCTTCATCGGCTACGGCGTCACGGCGCCCGAGCGCCAGTGGGACGACTTCAAGGGCGTCGACCTGAAGGGCAAGGTCGCCCTTGTCCTGGTCAACGACCCCGACTTCGAGACCGGAAAAGGCGACTTCGGCGGCAAGGCCATGACCTATTACGGCCGCTGGACCTACAAGTACGAGGAGGCCGCCCGCCACGCCGGCGCCCTGGGCTTCCTGGTGATCCACGAGACCGCGCCCGCCTCCTACGGCTGGAACACCGTCAAGAACTCCAACACCAACGAGATCTTCGACATCATCCGCAAGAACCCCGCCGAGGCCCACGCCCCGCTGGAAGGCTGGGTGCAGCGCGACGTCACCGTCGATCTCTTCAAGAAGGCCGGCCTCGACTTCGAAGCCGCCAAGAAGCTCGCCCAGACCCGCGACTTCAAGCCGATGGAGCTGAAGGGCGTCACCCTCTCCACCGACTACGCGATCGACGCCCAGAAGGTGATCTCGCACAACGTCGTGGGCGTCCTGCCCGGGACCAAGCACCCCGACGAGCGGATCATCTACACCGCCCACTGGGACCACCTGGGCGTCGGTCTGCCGGACGCCAGGGGCGACAAGATCTACAACGGCGCCGTGGACAACGCCTCTGGCGTCTCCGGCCTGATCGAACTGGCCCGCGCCTTCGCCAAGGCGCCGCGCCCCGAGCGCACCGTCCAGTTCATGGCGGTCACCGCCGAGGAGAAGGGCCTGCTGGGTTCGGAATACTACGCCACCAGCCCGCTCTATCCGCTGGCCACCACCGTCGGGAACATCAACATGGACGGCGCCGCGGTGAACGGTCCGGCCAAGGACATCTCCACTTCCGGCGACGCCGGCCTCACCCTGCAGGACGACCTGATCGCGGTCGCCAAGGCGCATGGCCGCTCGTTCACCCCGGACTCCCGTCCGGAAGCCGGCAGCTTCTTCCGCTCCGACCACTTCTCCTTCGCCAAGCAGGGCCTGCCCGCCCTGTCGTTCGGCTCGGGCCGTGATCTGGTCAACGGCGGCGTCGAGGCCGGCAAGGCGGCCGGCGAACTCTACGTCCGCGAGCGCTATCACCAGCCGGCGGACGAATTTAATCCGAACTGGGACTTGAGCGGCATGGCCCAGGACCTCACCATCGCCTTCGACCTCGGCGAACAGCTCGCCAACTCGCGCGAGTGGCCGGAGTGGAAGGCGGGTTCGGAATTCAAGGCCGCCCGCGACAAGACGGCGAACCAGAGGAAATAGAACGATGGCGGCGGGACGTATCCGGTGCGGGATCGGCGGTTGGACCTTCGAACCCTGGCGCGGCGTCTTCTATCCCAAGGGACTGAAGCACGCCGACGAGCTGCACTATGCGTCCCGCCACCTCACCGCCATCGAGATCAACGGCACCTACTATTCGAGCTTCAAGCCCGATAGCTGGGCCAAGTGGCGCGCCGCCACGCCCGACGGCTTCAAGTTCGCGGTCAAGGCCTCGCGGTTCTGCGTGAACCGCCGGGTGCTCGCCGACGCCAAGGATTCCATGGCCATCTTCCTGGGCCAGGGCCTGACCGAGCTGGGCGACCGGCTGGGGCCGATCCTCTGGCAATTCATGGCCACCAAGAAGTTCGACTACGACGACTTCGCGGGCTTCATGGACCTCCTGCCCGAAAAGATCGGCGACCTGCCGGCCAGCCACGTCATCGAAGTGCGCAACGCGACCTTCGCGGATCCGAAGTTCGTCGGCCTCTGCCGCGACCGCAACGTCGCGGTCTGCGTTTCGGAGAACGAGAACTACCCGATCATCCCCGACATCACCGCCGACCTCGTCTACCTGCGCCTGATCTCGGCCTCCGACGAGATCGAGACCGGCTACGAGCCCAAGGACCTCGACCTCTGGGCCGGCCGCTTCAAGGAGTACGCGCAGGGCCAGGTCCCCGGCGACCTCGCACCCATCGACCGCACCGGCCCGCCCGAGGGCGCCCGCGACGTCTACGCCTTCGTCATCCACGAAGGCAAAGTCCGCGCCCCCGCCGCCGCCATGGAATTCATCAAGCGCGTCGAGCCGGGTTTCGTCCCCGGCTGAAACAACCTCTCAGCGTCGTCCCGGCCGCAGCGACGCGGAGAGCCGGGACCCAGGGCCACCGCAGTGCGTCCGCCCTCGGTCCCGGCTCGGCCTTGCAGGCCGTCCGGGATGACAACCTTGGTCGCAAATGATCCATCCTTGACCTCCCCAGCGTCAGGGCGTCGGACTTAGGCCAACAACGAGGAGGAACGCGCCATGGCCGAGTTCAAGACGAGCGACCTGATGTTCCGCGACGGCCTGATGAAGGGCGAGCGGATCCTGATCACCGGCGGCGGCACCGGACTTGGCAAGGTGATGGCCGAGGCCTGCCTGATGCTGGGCGCCGAAGTCTACATCTGCGGCCGGCGCGGCGGCGTCATCGAGGCGGCGGCCAAGGACCTCACCGACGCCCACGGCGGCAAGTGCGTCGGCCTCGCCTGCGACATCCGGGTGCCGGAAGCCATCGCCGACATGATCGACACCATCTGGGCCGACGGCGGAGCGCTGACGGGCCTGGTCAACAATGCCGCCGGCAACTTCATCAGCCGCACCGAGGACCTCTCGGCCCGCGGCTTCGACGCCATCTCCAACATCGTCTTCCGCGGCTCGTTCTTCGTGACCCTGGAATGCGGCAAGCGCTGGCTGGCCGAAGGCAAGCACGCCTCGGTGGTCTCCATCCTCACCACCTGGGTGTGGAACGGCGGCCCGTTCACCGTGCCTTCGGCCATGTCCAAGGCCGGCCTCAACGTCATGACCCAGTCGCTGGCGGTGGAATGGGGCAACCGCGGCATCCGCTTCAACGCCATCGCGCCGGGGCCTTTCCCGACCGAGGGCATGAACGCCCGCCTGACGCCCGGCAGCGACGGAAAGTCCGACAAGCCCGCCGATCCGGGAATCCCGCTCGGCCGCAACGGCGAGATGCGCGAGCTCGCCAACCTCGCCGTCTACCTGCTCAGCCCCATGTCGGCCTATGTGAACGGCCAGACCATCGCCATCGACGGCGGCTCGCACCTGCAGGGCGGCGGCTTCTCGCGCCTGGCCTCCTGGGGCGACGCGGAATGGGAAGCGGCCCGCAACGCCATACGTGCGACCAATGAGCAGGATCGCGCCAAACGGACAGTATAGGTTGCACATACCCCCACGGACTCTAGAATGACGCGCGTCACTTTTGAGTCACACGAGTTTTCATGTCCGTAGCCGCCGTATCCACCATCGCCTACCTGCCGGTCGGCAAGCGCGAGCAGACCAAGGTCCAGAACCGCCAGGCGATCCTGGATGCGGCGCGGGAGGTGTTCGGAGAGCTCGGTTACGAGACTGCGACCGTGCGCGACATCATCCGCCGCGCCGGGCTCGCGGCGGGCACCTTCTACAACTACTACCGCTCGAAAGAGGAAGTGTTCGCCGCCCTCGCAGACGACGGCGCCCGGCGGTTCGCACCGATCCTCAAGGGCCTGCGCGGCCACGGGCACGGTTTCGAGACCTTCGTGCGCCTGGCGATCACCGCCTACTTCGAATTCCTCGCCGACGAGCACGAGAACTGGGCTGCGCGCCGCCCGGCCGGCGAGCCGCACCTGCACATCCAGGGCGAGACGCCGGAAATGGCCGCAGTATTCGCCGAGGTCCGCGCCGCGCTCTCCGACGCCATCGCCGACCGCGAAGGGCCGAACGCCGACCCGGACTTCATGGCCGCCGCCTGCATCGCCATCGCCCGCGAGATCGGCGACAAGATGCTGGAGCGCCGGCCGGTCGACACCGAAGCCGCCACCGCCTTCGCGGTGACCATGATCCTCGACGGCCTCAGGGGCCTGCCCAAAGCCGCGGTCTGACGATGGCGCGGCCGGCCACCCAGCGGCTGATCCTGCACAAGCTCCTGGCATTGCCCACGCCGATCCTGCGGCTGCTGTCCGGCGGCGCGGCGATTTACCAGGGCGGCCGCACGCTCAATCCTCGCCTGCAGTTCCTGGCCGCCCAGGCCCGCGGCGCGCCGCCCATGACCGTGATGACGCCGGACGAGGCCCGGCGCGCCAACGCCCAGTTCGTGGCCGCCATGACCGGCGATCCGGAACCCGGCGTGACCTGGGAGTACCTGGCCATCGAAGGCCCCGCCGGCGCGATCCCCGCCCGCGCCTACCGCCCGCCCGTGCAGGACCCTGGGGCGGCGCTGCTCGTCTACGCCCACTTCGGCGGCGGGGTGATCGGCGACATCGAGACCTCCCACGTCTTCTGCACCATCCTGTCCAAGGTCGCCCGCTGCCCGGTGCTGTCGGTGGACTATCGCCTGGCGCCCGAGCACCGCTTCCCGGCCGGCCTCGAGGACGTGCTGGCCGCCTACCGCTTCGCCCGCGACAACACCGCCCGCTTCGGAGCACCGGCAGGCCGCGTCGCGATCGGCGGGGACTCCATGGGCGGGAATTTCGCGGCGGTGGTCTGCCAGGAACTGAGGCGCGCCGGCGAGCCGCAACCCTGGCTGCAGCTCCTCATCTACCCTTGCGTGGACGTCGCCTCGCAGACGGCCTCGATGTCCACCTACGCCGACGCCTTCCCGCTCTCGCGGCCGCTGATGGACTGGTTCGTCGGCCACTACATCGGCCCCGGCGACGACCCCGCCGACCCGCGCCTTTCGCCGATCAACGCCAAGGACCTCGCCGGCCTGGCGCCGGCGCTGGTGGTGACCGCCGGCTTCGACCCGCTGATCGACCAGGGCCTGAGCTATGCGCGGGCCCTGAAGGCGGCCGGCGTTCCGGTGGTCTATCGCTGCTACGACGCCCTGGCGCATGGCTTCACCGCCTTCACCGGAGCGGTCCCCCTGGCCGACGTCGCCTGCCGCGAAGTGGCGGGCCTGGTGCGAGAGGGCCTGGAAGGACGGATCTGCTGATGCGCGCGCTTGTCGTCGAAGACCTGCTCCCGGACTACGCCGGCTGCGTGGTGAAGGACGTGCCCACGCCGGAGCCCGGCCCGGGCGAGGTGCGGATCAAGGTCCGCGCCGCCGCCGTCAACTTCCCCGACCTGATGCAGACGCGGGGCGAACACCAGCACAAGCCCACCGTGCCGTTCGTGGGCGGCCTGGAGCTGGCCGGAGAGGTCGATGCGCTCGGCCCCGGCGTCACCGGCTTCCAGCCCGGCGACGCGGTAGTCTCCGGCGGCCGCGGCGGCTTTGCCGAGTACGCCATCCTGCCGGCCGCGACGCTTCGCAAGAAGCCCGCCACCCTCAGCTTCAGCCAGGCCGCCGGCTATCCCGTCGCCTACCTCACCGCCCACGTGGCGCTGACCCGCAGCGCCCAGGTCCAGGCCGGAGAGTGGGTGCTGGTGCACGGTGCGTCCGGCGGCGTCGGCCTCGCCGCCGTCGACTACGCCAAGCTGCACGGCTGCAAGGTCATCGCGGCCTCCGCCTCCGACGCCAAGCTCGCGGTGATCGAGAAGGAGTACGCCCCCGACGCCGTCGTCAACGTCACCGGCGGCTTCCGCGAGCGGGTGAAGGAGATCACCGGCGGGCGCGGCGCGGACGTCATCTACGACCCGGTCGGCGGCGACGTCTTCGACGAGAGCCTCAGGTGCATCGCCTTCGGCGGCCGCATCCTCTCCATCGGCTTCACCTCCGGCCGCCTGCCCGTGCTCCCGGTCAACATCGCGCTGATCAAGGGATTCTCCGTGCACGGCGTGCGCGCCGGCGAATACGGCCGCCAGTTCCCTGCCAGGGGCCGCGAGAACAACGAGGCCATCTGGGCGCTGGCCGAAGCCGGCCTGGTGAAACCCCGCGTCGACGCCGAATACCCCCTCGCCGACTGGCGCGCCGCCTTCGACTCCCTGGCCGACCGCAAGGTGATCGGCAAGACGATCATCCGGCCGGATCTCTAGGAACCTCCATGACCATCGGCAGCGAAGACGAACTCGAAAAGCTGAAAATCGCGGGCCGCGTGGTGGCGCGTACCCTGAAGGCCATGGGCGAGGCGCTGGAGCCCGGGATCACCACCCGCGAGCTGGACGACATCGGCCGGCGCCTGCTGGCGCTCGACGGCGCGCGCTCGGCCCCGGAGCTGACCTATGGCTTCCCCGGCGCCACCTGCATCTCCATCGGCCCGGACGTCGCCCACGGCATTCCGGGCGACCGCAAGATCGCGGCGGGCGATCTCATCAACATCGACGTCTCCGCCGAGATCGACGGCTTCTTCGGCGACACCGGCGCCAGCTTCGCCGTGCCGCCGGTCTCGCCGAAGGTGGATCGGCTCTGCCGCGACGGCCGCCGCGCGCTCTGGACCGGCATCCGCGCCGTGCGCCCCGGCGCCTCGCTGAACGCGCCCGGCCGCAGCATCGAGGCCTTTGCACGCAAGAACGGCTACAGCCTGGTCCGGAACCTCGCCAGCCACGGTGTCGGCGGCGCCTTGCACGAGGCGCCCACCGAGATCGCCACCTGGGCTGACCCCTCCGAACGCCGCCAGAT
>JBOHKZ010000205.1:0-9025 GCA_050729355.1 Phenylobacterium sp.
TTACTGAGGTCGATGGCCGCGTCGAAGGACGATCTAGCCTGCTCGCCCCGGCCCGTCGCGACAAGCGCGCTAGCCAAAGCGAGTTTGGAGTCAGGCCAACTAGCCTGCTCGCCCCGGCCCGCCGCCACAAGCGCGCTGGCCAAAGCGAGTTGGGAGTCGGGCCAAAGGGCGAGCATGTCGGTGGCGGCGCGAAATTGTTCGATTGCCGCGCCAAGACGTCCCACGCTTTCCAACTTCAGGCCGTAGCCATAATGCTCGCAGCCACAATCCAGCGGCTTGGCCGCGATCGCGCGTTTGAAGAGCGCCTCCTGGGCGACCCAGTCCCGCGGATCGATCAGGTAAGCCTTGTGCGCCAGGGCCTCGCTGTTGTCGGGGTCGAGCGCCAGCGCCTTGTCCTCAGCCTGGCGTCCGGCCGCGCGCATTTCTTCGGCGCGCCGGCTGTCATGCTCGGCGTGGGCGGCCTGCATGAACCCGTTCCCAACGGCGGACCATCCCCAGGAGAAATCGGGAACCGCAGCGACGACCCGTTGCGCGAAACGCAGGGTCTTGGTCCCGCCGTAGGCCCAATATTCCTGACAATACTGCATGTAGTTGCTCAAGACCGGATCCGGCAGCGGTTCGCGGTAGGTGGCCGCGCCGGACAGACCGCACCGAACGACCGTTCCGGCGTCGACGGCGATCTTGTGAGGAATTTTTGAGACCTGATCGGCCGCGTAGTCGACGGTGTCGGACCAAAGGACCACGCCAGAACGCTCGTTGGTCAGTCGGGTGATCACGCGAATGGAGGGGCCAACCCGGTAAATCGTTCCGTCCAGTGAATATCCCGGCACGCTTCCAGGCGTGGGCGCGCTCGAAACGCCGATAACGCCGTCGACGTTAAACGCCGCGGCGATCTCTGCATTGATGGTGTCGCGCATCGTGGCGGGCAGGTCAGCGGACAGGGCCCGGAAGCCGGACAGCCGGACCATCATGCTATGCGCCGCCGCGGGAGCCGGTCGAAACCACAACCAAGCCACGGCCGCGATCGTCATGAGGAGCGAGGCGGCGACCGCAATCACCATCCAACGTCGAGAGAAAGCCGCCCACCGACTGGCGACTGCCGGGGTGGTCCCGCCGTCGCCGACTGCAGCCGGAGCCGCAGGGTCCGTATGGTACTCCGCGGCCTTTAGCCGGAATCCGATCTTCGGAATCGTTTCGAGATGGAACGGCGGCGGGTCGAACTGGCGTTCAATGCCGCGCACCAGGGCGATCACCCGGCTGATCGCGTCGTCGCTGACGATGCGCCCGTCCCAGCAGGCGTCGACGAACTGATCGCGCGTCACCGTCCGGCCTTGGGCGCGCAACAGCACCAAGAGCGCCTGCATGACCTGAGGCCTGACGCGCTGTTCGGACGCGCCATCGGAGATGCGCCCTCGCGAAGGACTCACCTGGATGCCGCCCAGGGTGAAATCCGGCTCCTGACCGAGACTGATCTTCGCCGTCTGCAGGGCGTCTCTCCAGATGGACCGCTCTTGGCCGACGATATCATGGGCGAAGTACGGCTGAACCCTCAAGCTGGGCGCGCGGAATTCGCCTTGGGCGCGAAGCTCCGAAAAATATCAGAAGAAGATCGGCAATACCTCCAGCGGCGGCCACCCGATCCGAGGCTCGCTCATCCCCGGCGCAGGATGATTGGCCCGCGACCGAAGTCAGCATGGCCTGAGGCCAAGCTCACCCTCAAGGAGTAGTCCGATGATCAAGGCAAATGCCATGTACCGCTCAGCCTCTGCCGCCCTCGTGATCGCATCCCTCGCGGCGGCCGTCGCGCTCAGCGCGACCACGCCGTCGCGCGCCGCGATCCTCACCTATGACGCCGTCCTGAACGGCGGGGGCGTCACTGTGCCGGTCGCCACCACGGGGACCGGCTTTGCGTTGGTGACGATCGATACGGTCGCCAACACCCTCGAGCTCAACGCCAACTTCGCCGACCTGATGGGAACCAGCGTGGCCGCGCACATTCACTGCTGCACGACGGTGGCGGGCGTCGGAGCGGCGGGCGTTGCGACGCCCCTCCCGACCTTCCCCGGCTTTCCCTCTGGCGTCACCAGCGGCGCCTATGACCAGGTGTTCGATCTGACCCTGGGCAGCAGCTACAACCCGGCCTTCGTCACCGCGAACGGCGACATCGCCGGCGCCGAAAGCGCTCTGTTGGCGGGCCTCGCCACCGGACACGCCTATTTCACCCTCCACACAAGCACGTTCCCAAGCGGGGAGATCGCCGGGTTCCTGACGCCAGCGCCGGTCCCCGAGCCCGCGACCTGGGCCATGCTGATTGCTGGTTTCGGCCTGGCGGGCGTCTCGTTGCGCCGTCGCCGGTCCCTGGCTACGGCCTAAGGGCCCGCGGGTCGCCGGTGAGCGCTTGGACGGCCAGGGCGCTCGCGCCTAGCGCGCGAGGCCCTGGCTGTCGGCGCGCAGGGCCGCCATCGCCTTCGCGTCGTCGGCGAGCGCCTGCCAAGCCCTGCGGTGCGTAGGCCAGAGCCTCGACGGCATGCGGCGTCGTCGCCGCCGTCGTGCAGGTTGGCGAACTCGCGCAGTTTAGAACCGCCTTCGAGCCGGACGTCCAAGTTTGGTCGCCTCAACGCCGTCAATCGCAAGGCAGGTCATGGCAGTCCTGGTCCCTAGCACGCACTAAAGCGGCTCGAAGCGGGACTAGCCTCGCCCGAAGTTTCGCGACCTCGTGATGTCTTGGAGTTGAGCACCCTGTGGCCCAGGAGTGATCGCCACCTCTCGGCCGATGGGCGGTGCGGGTTGGCCAAGCCTCAGGCGCGCATAGTGTTCGTCACCCCGCGCGTCTCTCACAATGGCCCAGGGCGCGCGCCCGATTTCGTCGTGATGGCCACGCGCGATCAGGCGTCCGCGAACCGGACGATCCCCAAGTTCGCAAGGCTCGCGACCCGTCTCGAGGCGCCGCTGATGGAGCGTTCGAATGATGTCCCGCCGCAGCTGCCCGCCTCGTGGAAATGCCAACATAGCTTGGTCGCTGTCAGGTCCGCCATGGGTCGGAAGCGGAAGTAGGATCGCTTGCCGGAAGCGGGCGTTCGCAACCCGGCCGATGAGCGGACCTTCCCAACGTCCGCCAAGGGTTGATAGCGGACCTAGTCCTCAAGGCCGTAGAACACGCTGCCCTTGTTGGGGGCGATATTCGCCTTGTGCCAGCCAATGCGCATCGCATCATCGATCACCAAAATTGGCGGCGCGCTGTTCCAGGTCGCCGCTGACGCGCCGGTGGTGAAATCCCTAGCCAATCGGCTCAGCACCTTCTTGGCAGCCGCTTCCTGGTTGACGCCAAACGCGTGGCGAACTGCCCAGAAGCCTCGCTCAGAATTTGCGGCTTGCTCGTCACGGCCATGAACGAGGAACTGGTAAAAGGGCATCCGTCGATCTTGCACATGCGAGGCTAAAGGACCGCTAAGGGTCGAATGCGGACCTCGGCCCTTCGCCCGAAACCGGACACTCGGCGCGCGCGTCCGGGGAGCGGACCTGCCGAATGTCCGCGAGGGGTGGGAAAAAGCTCTGCTCTATCCGGCTGAGCTACCGGGCCACGCCGCGGACGGATGCTACGTGACGGGGCGGGCGCCAACCCTCGGCGCGCGATTGCTCCCCTGGGGCTTCCGCCTTAGCTTGCGCCGCGGCGGGCGGGCGCTCGACGGCGGCTTTGGGGGAGGCGGACCATGGGATTCTTGCGCCATCTGCGCGTGCTCTATGTCCAGGTCCTGATCGGCGTCGCGCTCGGCGTCCTGGTGGGCGCGCTCTGGCCCCACTTCGGCGCCTCGCTGAAGCCGCTGGGCGACGCCTTCATCAAGCTCATCAAGCTGGCGATCGCCCCGGTGATCTTCTGCACCGTGGCCGGCGGCATCGCGCGGATGGGCGACCTTAAGGCCTTCGGCCGGCTGGGCGCCCGCACCTTGATCTACTTCGAGGTGGTCTCGACCCTGGCGCTGGCGGTGGGCCTCATCGTCGGCAAGGTCGTCCAGCCCGGCGCGGGCTTCAACGTCGATCCCGCCACGCTCGACCCGAAGATCGGCGCCGAGTACCTGGCCAAGGCCGAGCACAGCGAGAGCGTGGTCGCCTATCTGCTGAACCTGATCCCCGACACCTTCGTGGGCGCCTTCGCCGGCGGGCAGCTGCTGCAGGTGCTGGTGGTGGCCATCCTGGCGGGCTTCGCCTGCACGCGGATGGGGACGTTCGGCGACCAGGTGGCGGGCGTCCTGGACGACATCGCCAAGCTGTTCTTCGGCATCATCGGGGTGGTGGTGCGCCTGGCGCCCATCGGCGCCTTCGGGGCCATGGCCTTCACCATCGGCAAGTATGGCGTGGATTCCCTGGTCCAGCTCGGCGCGCTGATCGGCACCTTCTACCTGACCAGCCTGCTCTTCATCCTGATCGTGCTGGGGACCATCGCGCGCCTGGCCGGCTTCTCGATCCTCAAGTTCATCGCCTACATCCGCGAGGAGCTGTTGATCGTGCTCGGCACCTCGTCGTCCGAGTCGGTGCTGCCGCAGATGATGGCCAAGATGCAGCGGCTGGGGGCCGGCAAGGGCACGGTTGGGCTGGTGATCCCCACCGGCTACAGCTTCAACCTCGACGGCACCAACATCTACATGACGTTGGCGACGCTGTTCCTGGCGCAGGCGACCAACACCCCGCTCAGCCTGACCCAGGAGCTGGGCCTGCTGGGCGTGGCCATGCTGACGTCGAAGGGCGCGAGCGGCGTGACCGGCGCGGGCTTCATTACGCTCGCCGCCACGATCGCCGTGGTGCCGGACCTGCCGCTCGCGGCCCTGGCGCTGCTGGTCGGCATAGACCGGTTCATGAGCGAATGCCGGGCGCTCACCAACCTCGTGGGCAACGGCGTCGCCACGGTGGTCATGGCGCGCTGGGAAGGCGACCTCGACCGCGAGACCCTGAAGCGTGAACTGGATCGCGGTCCCCTGGCGGTCGGCGAGCCGCTGCTGGCCAGCGTCGAGGCGGACTAGGCCAGATACGAAAACGCCCGGCGGTGAGGCCGGGCGTTTCCGAATATCCGTAAGCTGGATGGCTTAGGCGGCGACCGCCTTGACCAGCGACTTGTTGAGGATGCCGATCGCGGCGTCGCGGTCGATGCGCTCGATGGCGGCGACTTCACGGGCCATGCGGTCCAGCGCCGATTCATAGAGCTGGCGCTCGGAGTAGGACTGCTCCGGCTGGTTCTCGGCGCGGTGCAGGTCGCGGACCACCTCGGCGATGGAGATCAGGTCGCCGGAGTTGATCTTGGCTTCGTATTCCTGGGCGCGGCGCGACCACATGGTGCGCTTCACGCGGGCGCGGCCCTTCAGCGTGGTGAGCGCCTGGGTCACGACGTTGGTTTCGGCCAGCGCGCGCAGGCCGGCGGTGCGGGCCTTGGCGGTGGGGACGCGCAGGGTCATCTTCTCGTGGTCGAAGGTGATGACATAGACTTCGAGCTTCAGACCGGCGACTTCCTGGGTTTCGATCCCTTGCACCTGACCCACGCCATGGGCCGGATAGACGACGTGATCGCCAACCGAGAAATCGTGACCGTTCTTGCTCATAGAGAGATCCTTCTCAAACCTTGTCCGCGAACTCGTCGGACCGCTGACGCAAGCAACCGCCAAGCGACAAAACCACCCTCTCCGCGGAAACGTCGCGGCGGCATCGTCGGTTGAAGCGGAAGTTAACCTCTTAAGACACCCTTCGCCCTATTCCCGACCTGGCCCCAAAGGGCCGCGACGGGAACGGCTTGTTCTAGAATGACGGGCAAGACGAAGACCCTCATCGCCACGTCACAAGTGACCATAGCATAAAATTAAGCCGAATGAAAGGCTTGCCCCGGCAGGGCCGCCGCCAAGCGGAGCCGCCGCGTTGTCGGCTTAGGAGCCGCGGCCGGGCTTCTCGGAGAAGTATTTCTCAAGCTTGCCGGTTTCACGCTCGAAGGCTTCGGCGTCCGCGGGCGCTTCGCCTTTAACCGTAATGTTGGGCCAGACCCGCGAATATTCGGAGTTGATCCGCAGCCACTTGCCGTCCGGGTCGTCCTCGGTGTCGGGCTTGATGGCGTCGACCGGGCACTCCGGCTCGCAGACCCCGCAGTCGATGCATTCGTCGGGGTTGATCGCCAGGAAGTTCTCGCCCTCGTAGAAGCAATCCACCGGGCACACTTCCACGCAGTCCATGAACTTACATTTGATGCAGGGATCCATCACGATGTAGGTCATGGCGGGGGCGGAACTCCGGCGGCTTGCCCAACTAGAGGCGGGCGGTTTTTCACGGCCCCGCCAAGCATTGTCAATGCTGGCGCCCATTCGCCGCTACGAAGAAATCTCCAAGGGCGAATAGAGGCTCCGCGCTTCGGCTGGCGGGCCGCGGCGTTCGCCCATGGCCTCGACCCGAACGGCGGTGAGGCGGCCGCCCAGCGCGAAGACCAGGGCGTCTCCGATCTTCACCGGCCGGGCGCACTTGTCGAGGCGGCTTTCCAGGCCCGAACGGGTGAGCCGAACGCGGCCCTCGTCGACGAATTTCGCGGCGAGCGAGCGGGTCTTGAAGAAGCGGGCGCGCCACAGCCAGACGTCCGCGCGGCAGGCGTCCTCGCTCACGCGCGGGCTTGCTTGGCTTTGCGCCGTCGGCGCACGCGGCGGATTGGCGCAGGCTGGTCCTTCAAGGCGGCCAGCGCGGCGAAGGGCGAATGAGGCGGGGCGGGCTTGCGGGCCTCCGGCTTGGCCTCGTGCATGACGCGCCGGCGCCAGGCGATGGGCTCGTCCGCCTTGGGCCTGTTGGCGGGCGCAAAGCCCAGGCCCCGCAGGATCTCGGCGGCCTGCGCCTGCGTCCAGCCGAGCTCGTCAAGGGCCTGCTCGCCCAGGATCACGCCGCCGGAGTGCTTGACGCCCGCGCGGAGCAACTCGTCCAGGCGCTCAAGCTGCTCGACGGGCACGGCCAGGCTGCGAACCGCCCGCAGGCCGAAGGCGGCCAGCGCGCGGGGCGAGGGAACCGGCGACGGCAGCGGGCTCGGGCCGTCCACGGGAGGGCGCCAGCCGGAGGCTTCGCGAGACGCCAGCGCCTGGATCAGGGCGCGGGCCTGCGGCTTGAAGAGGCCGGGCATGAAGATCGAGAAGGCGCCCAGCCGCACGCCGAGGCCGCGCAGCGTGCGGCGCTCCACCTGGCTGAGCTCCTTGGCCTCGGCGCGCACGGTTGCGCGGTCGAGCACGCCGCCGGCCTCGATCAGCCGGAAGGCGAGGCCGCGGGCCAGGCCCTTGACGGTCCCCTCGGCGACGGCGGCCTCCAGGCGGCGCAGGCCGGCCAGGCGACGGCTGGCCTCGGCGGCGACGAAGGCCTCGAGGCGCTGGGTCGCGCGCTGTCGGGCGGCGTCATGGCCCAGGTCGCCCAGCAGGCGCACGCGGGGGCTGAAGGGCTGGCCGCCGGCCAGCACGCCCGCCGCCTCGCCATGCCAGAGCACCACGCCGTCCGGCGTCAGCGCGAAGGCGCCGTCCGGCTCGGCCGCCAGCGCGCCCAGGCGTCGGGCGATCTCCGGCGAGACCGCATGGGTGGCCGCGGCGCGCAGGGCCTTTTCCTCGAGGACCGAGGAGCCTTGCGCGGCTTCGAACTGCACCCCGGTGAGCTTGCCGACATAGTGGCCTTCGACGGTCACCACCCCGTCCGACCCGACGCCGGCGAGCATGTCCTCGCGGACACGCAGGCCCCGCATCAGGGCGCTGGTCCGCCGGTCGACGAAGCGGGCCATCAGCTTCTCGTGCAGGGTGTCGGAGAGCCGGTCCTCCAGCCCCCGCATCTTCCCCTGCCAGAGGGCGGGCTCGGCCAGCCAGTCAGGGCGGTTGGCCACATAGGCCAACGTCCGCACGCTGGAGAGCCGGGCGGCCAGCGTGTCGATCTCGCCGTCGGTGCGGTCGAGGCCGCTGTACTGGCGCGCGATCCAGTCCTGCGGGATGCGCTGGCGGCCGGTCGTCAGGTGCAGGAAGAATTCCTTGGTCAGCCGCAGATGCTCTTCCAGGGCCACCTTGCGGAAGTCCGGGGTCTGGCAGACGTCCCACAGGCGCTCGATCGCCACGCGGCCCTTCGCCCGTTCGGCCACCTCGGGGTCGCCGGTGAGCTGGCGCAGGGTGATCTCGTCGAGCGCCGGCGCCGACAGCTTCAGGCCCTCGCGGTCCGGCGTCTTGTCGAGCGAGCGCAGCAGGGTCGCCAAGCTCGAGAACTCCAGCCGGGAATTGCGCCATTCCGCGCCGGCCACCGGCTCGAAGCGGTGCTCCTCGACGGCCTGGACGAGGTCCTCGTCCATGTCCTCGGCCTCGCCGGTCACCCCGAAGGTGCCGTCGCGCTGGTAGCGGCCCGCGCGGCCGGCGATCTGGCCGATCTCCTGGGGATAGAGCCAGCGCGTGCGCTTGCCGTCGAACTTGCGCAGGCCCGCGAACGCCACGTGGTCGACGTCCATGTTCAGGCCCATGCCGATGGCGTCAGTGGCCACCAGGAAGTCGACCTCGCCGGACTGGTAGAGGGCGACCTGGGCGTTGCGGGTGCGGGGCGAGAGGCTGCCCATCACCACGGCAGCGCCGCCGCGCTGGCGGCGGATCAGTTCGGCGATGGCGTAGACCTGGTCAGCGGAGAAGGCGACGACGGCGGAGCGCCGGGGCAGGCGGGTGAGCTTCTTGGACCCGGAATAGGTCAAGTTCGAGAACCGCTCGCGGGTGACGATCTCGGCATGCGGCAGCAGGCGGCGGATCAGCGGCGCCATCGTGCCTGCGCCCAGCAGCATGGTCTCCGCGGTCCCCCTGGCGTGCAGCAGCCGATGGGTGAAGACGTGGCCGCGCTCGGGGTCGGCGCAGAGCTGGATCTCGTCGACCGCCAGGAATTCGACTTCGCGAGACAGCGGCATGGCCTCGACAGTGCAGACGAAGTACTGCGGCCGGGGCGGGACAATCTTCTCCTCGCCGGTGATCAGGGCCACCGCGCGGGCCCCGCGCAACTTGACGATGCGGTCGTAGAT
>JBOHKZ010000206.1:0-21696 GCA_050729355.1 Phenylobacterium sp.
GAGCGACGGCCGCTGGGTGGCCTATCTGGTCGACGTCTCCGAGCAGAAGCAGATCGAGCTGCAGCTCGCCCAGAGCCAGAAGATGCAGGCCATCGGCCAGTTGGCCGGTGGCGTGGCGCACGACTTCAACAACCTGCTCACCGCCATCTTCATGCAACTCGACGTGCTGGCCTCGCGCCATCCCGTCGGCGACCCGTCCTATGAGGGGTTGAACGAGATCCGCCAGACCTCGGCGCGCGCCGCCGACCTGGTGCGCAAGCTGCTGGCCTTCTCGCGCAAGCAGACCGTGCAGCGCGAGATCCTGGATCTGGGCGAACTGATCAGCGAGTTCGAGGTGCTGTTGCGCCGGGTGCTCTACGAGGACGTCAAGCTCACCACGGACTACGGCCGCAACCTGCCGCAGGTGCGCGCCGACCGCGGCCAGCTCGAGACTGCGGTGATGAACCTGGCCGTCAACGCCCGCGACAGCGTGCGCGCGCATGGCGGCGGCGCGGTGAACATCCGCACGGCCCGCCTGACCCAGGAACAGGCGCAAGGCCTCGGCTATCCCAGCGCCCAGGGCGACCAGGCGCTGATCGAGGTTTCCGATGACGGTCCGGGCATCCCGGCCGATGTCATGGACAAGATCTTCGACCCGTTCTTCACCACCAAGCCGGTGGGCGAGGGGACGGGCCTCGGGCTCGCCACGGTCTACGGCATCGTGAAGCAGTCCGATGGCTGGATCGGCGTCAGCTCCAAGCCGGGCGAAGGCGCGGCGTTCCGCATCTTCCTGCCGGTGCATATCCCGGTGGCCGTGGTGTCCGCGGCGCCGATCGCTGTGGCCCCCAAGCGTCCCGCCGCGCGGGACCTTTCCGGCGCCGGCCGCATCCTCTTCGTTGAGGACGAGGACGCCGTGCGCGGCGTGGCGGCCAAGCTGCTGCGGGCTCGCGGCTACGAAGTCATCGAGGCGGCCAGCGGCGAAGAAGCCCTGGAGCTGGCCGAATTCCACGCCGGCAAGATCGACCTGATGAT
This sequence comes from Phenylobacterium sp., assembly GCA_050729355.1. Taxonomy (GTDB): domain Bacteria; phylum Pseudomonadota; class Alphaproteobacteria; order Caulobacterales; family Caulobacteraceae; genus Phenylobacterium. Next base: position 1,012 of record JBOHKZ010000206.1, read on the forward strand.
CTCCGACGTGGTCATGCCGGGGATGCAGGGACCCGACCTTCTGAAGCAGGCCCGGGCCTACTTGGCCGGCGCTCCGGTGATGTTCATCTCGGGCTATGCCGAGAGCGAGTTCTCCGACCTGCTGGAAGGGGAGGCCAACGTCTCCTTCCTCCCCAAGCCCATCGACATCAAGACGCTGGCCGAACGGGTGAAGCAGGAGTTGCAGAAGGCGGCCTGAGGTCCAAGTATCGGGCCGTGCCCGATCGTCCTCTTCAGCCATGACTTTTCCCACCGAGACGCTTGCCGGTGGACCGCGCGACTGGCCGGCGCTGGCCTACGCCGACTGGGCGGACACCGCCGCCACCCTGCACATGTGGACCCAGGTGGTGGGCAAGGTGCGGATGGCGCTGACCCCCGCCGTGAACCACTGGTGGCACGTGCCGCTCTATGTGGGCGCGCGCGGGCTGACGACCTCGCCGATGCCGATCGGCGGGCGCTCGATCGAGGTCGCCTTCGACTTCATCGCCCACCGGCTGGAGATCACCTGCAGCGACGGCGCCTACGACTACCTGGCGCTGGAGCCGATGAGCGTGGCGACCTTCTACCGCGCGGTGATGGCGGCGCTGGACCGGCTGGGCGTGCGGCCCAAGATCTGGACCACGCCTTGCGAAGTCGAGAACCCGATCCCGTTCGAAGAGGACGAGGTCCACAAGTCCTACGACCCCGAGGCGGCACAACGCTTCTGGCGGGTGCTGGTGCAGGCCGACAGGGTGATGAAGGCGTTCCGCGGCCGCTTCATCGGCAAGGCGAGCCCGGTGCACTTCTTCTGGGGCAGCTTCGACCTGGCCGTGACGCGGTTTTCCGGCCGCCGCGCGCCGCCACATCCGGGCTCCGAGATGTCGCCGGCCTCGGTCAGCCTGGAGGCCTATTCGCACGAGGTCTCGAGCGCTGGATTCTGGCCGGGCGCGCCGGGCGTGGAGGCGGTGTTTTACGCCTATGCCTATCCGGAGCCGGCGGGCTTCGCCGACGCCGCCGTTCGCCCGCGCGGCGCACGCTGGGAAGCCAGCCTCGGCGAGTTCGTGCTGCCCTACGAAACCATGCGCACCAGCCAGTCGCCCGACCTCGCCCTGCTCAGTTTCCTGCAGTCGACCTACGAAGCCGCGGCCGACCTGGGCGACTGGCCGCGCGCCGAGCTGGAGCGCAATGCGCCCGAAGGAGAGACCCCATGACCGACCTCGTCCCCGCGAAGAGGCGGCTGCCGTTCTCGGCCTGGATCGCCACGGCCGCCGGCGCCGCGGCAGTTGGAGCGTTCGCCGTGGGCGCGGTCTCCATCGGGGCGCTGGCAGTCGGCAGGCTCGCCATCGGCCGTGCCCGCATCAAGCGGCTGGAGATCGACGACCTCACCGTGCGGCGCCTGCACGTCCTCGACGACAGCGGCCGCTAAACCCCCGCCCTGCACTCGGGGGTTGAGGCCGGAACTCTCGAAGACCATGCTCAAGCCGGGAGGGGCGAGGGCATGACTGACGCACCCATGTCGACCGAGGTGGCCGCGGCGCCGGTGGGCGATGCGATGCGCTTCGTCCTGGAGCAGATCCGGTGCAAAGGGTCCGCGCCGCTCGAAGCGTTCCTCGCCCGTTTCCCGGCCGAGTCCGCGGCTGTCATCAAGGAACGCATGCCCGCCGCCGCCGCAGTGACCGGCCCCTTCAGGGTCATCGCCTATCGTCGTCCCAGCGTGAATCTCTGCGTGGCTGAGCTGCTGGGAGACAATGGTCGCGCCTGGGCGCTCGGTGTCGGGCTCGTCGAGGGCGTGATCCGGCTGGGCATTTTCCCGTATCCGCCGGACCTCTCCTACCGCCCCGTGGCGCCCGCAGACGCCGATGCGCTGGCCGCCCTCGAACTCGCGGCGCCGATCGTCACCGGCGACGTCGAGACGGTCTACGACAGGTCGCGCGACTACTTCGAAGCCGAGCGGCTGATGGGGAGCGACGCTTCCGTCGTGGAACGGGACGGCGCCATCGTCGGGCTCCACGCCAGCGTGGTCCACCCGATCCGCATCGCCGGACGAGACCTCCAGGGCCTCTACGACCACCGTGTCCGCGTCCACCCCTCGGCGCGCCGCGGAGGCGTGAGTGGGCTGGCCGGGCTGGCCAGCTTCGAGGCCATCATCGGTCGATCCGGCGTCCGGGCTGGGCCCGTCGCGCCTTACAGCTTCATCGCCGCGGACAACGAGGCGGCTCTACGGCTCCAGTCCGAAGGGCGTTGGACGGAGATGGCCGAGCGGCTGGTGATCGACACGGCAGGCGCCGCTACGACGGGCTTAGGCCGATCGGCGACATTGGCGGACGCGGCGCGACTGGTCGCATGCCTCAATGACGCGCACGGCGAGGAAGAGCTCTTTTGTCCCTACAGCGCGGATTCGCTGCGCGAGCGCCTTTCGCGCGCGCCGGACTCCTACAGCTGGTCGAGCTTCCTGATCTCGGAGCGCGCCTGCGTCGGGGTCTGGGCGCCGAAGATGGGCGTCATCCGCCGCGAACGGGGTGTCGAGACGCGAGATGTCCGGGCCTTCGTGCTCGACTACGGCTGCACGGCTGACGGCGTGGATGAGCTCGTCGCGCTGGTGAACGACTGGCGGGCCAGGCTCGCGGCTGAAGGGACGACCGAGCTCTCGATCTTCACCTCGGACGGATCGCGCGGCGCGGCCGCGCTCACGGCCCTCGCCAAGCGCCGGGAACCCTACGTCGTCCTGTGCACGATCCCGCCGGGCGACGGCGTCAAGGAGTGTGGGATCTACGTCGACCAGCTCTACTTCTGACCGCGTTTCGGCGGCGGGTCCGATCCATGCCCCGCAACGTCCCTTGCGTCGGGAGGCCAGCCGCGCGAGCCTTGGTCCATTAACGAGAAAAAGCATTTCGGGAGGACGCCATGAGTGACGCTCGCATTAATCCCAATGGCCCGCTCAAGGGCCGCAATGCGCTGGTGACCGGCGCCAGCCGCGGCATCGGTGAAGCCATCGCCGCCCGGCTCGCCATGGAAGGCGCCAATGTCGTGGTCTCGGCCCGCACCGCCGAGAGCGGCGAGAGCCGGCTCTCCGGCACGCTGCACGAGACGGTCGACCGCATCAAACGCGCCGGCGGCCAAGCGACCTTCATCAAGGCCGACCTCGCCCAGTCCGTGGAGCGCGAACGGTTGATCGAGGAGGCGAGCGCCGCCTATGGACCCATCGACATCCTGATCAACAACGCCGCCATCACCTACTTCATGCCGGTGGTCGAGTTCCCCGAGAAGCGCTTCAAGCTGATGATGGAGGTGCAGGTCTATGCGCCCTTCCACCTGGCGCAGCTTGTCCTGCCGTCCATGCGCGAGCGCAAGCAGGGCTGGATCGTCAACATCTCGTCGGGCGCCGGCCTGCATCCGAAGCTGCCCTACACCCGGCGCGGCGGCGGCACGGTCTATGGCATGTGCAAGGCCGCGCTCGAGCGCTTCACCACCGGTCTCGCATCCGAGGTCTATGACGACGGCATCGCCGTGAACGTGGTCTCGCCGGGCCTGGTCGACACGCCCGGCGTGGCGGTCCACGGCCTCATCAACGAGGCGACCAAGGACCGCGTCCAGCCGATCAAGTTCATCGCCGAGGCGGTCTATCGCCTGGCGTCAGGCGATCCGAAGACCCTGACCGGAACCATCAATTACGCTGAGCCCTTCCTGAAGGAGCTCGGCGTCCAGCCCTCGGAGCTGGTCTAGCGATACCCCTCTTGTCATCCCGGCCGCAGCGAAGGGGAGGGCCGGGACCCAGGGGGTTCCGCAGTGCGTCGGCCCTGGGTCCCGGATCGGCTCTTCGGCCGTCCGGGATGACATTCGTTGGAACATGACATGATCGAACAGACCATCGACATCGCCACCAAGCACGGGGCGACGACCACCTTTATCGTGCATCCGGAGCGTGACGGGCCGTATCCGGTGGTCCTGTTCTTCATGGACGCGCCGGCCATCCGCGAGGAGCTGCGCGACATGGCCCGGCGGATGGCCACCGCCGGCTACTATGTGATGCTCCCCAACCTCTACTACCGGCGCGGCGTGCTCGAACTGGCCGATCTTCCGAAGTTGCCGGAGGCCGAGGCGCGGGCGCGGATGTTCGACCTGATGGGCTCGATCTCGATCCCGCTGGTCATGGAGGATGGCGACGCGCTGTTGAACTTCGCCGACCGCGACCCCGCCGCCGGCAAGGGCAAGATCGCCACCGTGGGCTACTGCATGAGCGGCCAGTACGCGATCAACTTCGCGGCCCGCTATCCGAGCCGGGTCGGCGCCGCGGCCTCGATCTATGGCGTGCAGCTGGTGACCGACCAGGCCGACAGCCCGCACCTGGCGGCCCAGAAGGCCAAGGCCGAGCTCTATTTCGCCTGCGCCGAGCACGACAGCTATGCGCCGCTCGAGATGGTGCAGGCGCTGGACGCCTCGCTGAAGGCGGGAGCCGGGAACGCGGAGGTTGAGCTCTATCCGGGCGTCCACCACGGCTTCGCCTTCCCGCAGCGCGGCGCGGTCTACGACAAGCCGGCGGCCGAGCGGCACTGGGAGCGACTGTTTGCGTTGTGGGCCCGGGCGCTCGGATAACGGCAGTATTCCGAAGGACTCGCCGGGAGCGGCAAGACATCACCTCGTTTTATTTGTTGCACCCAAGAAATGAGATGAACCTTAGCTGAGTGTTGGCGTTCAGATCGGGCTCAGGCCGCTTGTGAGAACCTGCGGACCTCAACCAGAGGAGCCTACTCATGAAACGCCTTCTTACCGCGACCCTGGCCCTGTCCCTGCTGGCCGGCACCGCCGCTTCGGCCCAGCCCCGCCACGACGATCGTCACGACGACCATCGCGACAACAATGGCCGCTACGAGCAGAACCGCCACGACAACGGCAATCACTATGGCCAGCAGAAGCATCGCTGGGCGCGGGGCGAACGCCTGCCCGCGAACTACTACAGCAACCGCAGCTACTATGTGGATTATCGCCGCTACCACCTGCGCCAGCCGCCGCGCGGCTATCAGTGGGTGCGGGTCGACAACAACTACGCCCTGGTCGCCCTGACCAGCGGCCTGATCGCCTCGATCATCGCCAGCCAGTAAGTCGGCGGATCGCAGGTAAGGCTCTCCGGCCCCTCGTTGCGAAAGCGGCGGGGGGCCGCGCCTATTGGGGACGTTGCGCCACGATGGGCGGGATCCAATCGGGGGCCAGCGCCTTGGACGGGTGCGAAGCCGTCACCATCCCCATGAACGACGGCCAGATCTCGTAGCCGAGCAGCGCCTGCAGGCGCGGCGACATCTGCCGCACCATCTCCTTGGGGATCGACAGGTAGAAGTTCTCCTGCGTCCGCGCCCAACCCTCGCAGTACTGGTTGGTGAAGGCCTGGCGCGGCTTGTCGGTACGGTTGGCGCCGCCCTGGTGGACCAGGGTGCCGGGGAACACCACGCAGGCGCCGGCCGGCATCTCCAGCGGAACCTGCATCTTCGCCATCTCGGCCGGGTCGGGCCGGTCCGCTGCGCCCGGATCGCCCCAAAGGTGACTGCCGGGGATCACCTGGGTTGCGCCATTGGCTTCGGTGAAGTCATCGACCGCCGCGATCATCGTGTAGCTGATCGCGGGCCGAGGCCGGGGCTGGCGATAGAAGCTGTCGTCGGTGTGCAGCCCTTGCGCGTTCTCACCGGGATTGATCCGGATCGCCTGGCTTGCGGTGAGCAGGTAATTGGGCTGCAGGAATCGGTCGAGCAGGGCCAGCAGGCGCGGCTCCTCGGTGACGTCCTCGAACACCTTGCCGCGCGCCACGAGGGTGTAGACCCGCTCGGTCAGGAAGCCCTCGAAGTCGTTGCGGCCGTGGTGGCTGCCCAGGTAGGGCGCAAGGGTCTCGCGGACCTTGGCGAGGGTCGCCGCGTCCAGGAAGTCCGGAATGATCGTGTAGCCACGCTCGCGGATTTCGGCGGCGTGGGCGTCGGTGTCGAAGCGGCTGGTCGGTTTATCCATATCCACCACCTCCCGGACCTATTGTAGCATGTCCATATTGGACGTCTGGAGGCCCACATGACCCAGTCCCTCAAGATCCGCCGTGTCGCGGGCGCGCTCGGCGCTGAGATTTCCGGCGTGGACCTCTCCGCCGAGCTGCCGGACGCGACCATCGCGGCGATCCGCGCCGCATTGGTCGAGCACCAGGTGATCTTCTTCCGCGACCAGGCGCTGACGCCGGCCCAGCAGGTGGCGTTCGGCGCGCGGTTCGGGCCGCTCAACATTCACCCTTACGTCGCCGGCATGGCCTCGCAGCCCGAGGTGATGGAGGTGGTCAAGGAACCGCAGGACAAGATCAATTTCGGCGGTGGCTGGCATTCCGACATGAGCTTCCTGGAGCGCCCGGCGATCGGTTCGATCCTCTATGCCGTAGAGACGCCGGAGGTCGGCGGCGACACCCTCTTCGCCAGCCAGGCCGCGGCCTTCGACGCACTGTCGCCCGGGCTGCAGAAGACGCTGGAGGGCCTGAACGCCGTGCATTCCGCGGCGCGGGAATATTCCAGCCAGGGGCACTCCGCACAGAAGCGCTCGTCCATGGCCATCGCCGAGGCTGACGGTCTGGTCGGCGAATACGTCCACCCGATCGTGCTCGTGCATCCGGAGACCGGCCGCAAGGCGCTCTATGTGAACCCGGCTTTCACGATGAAGATCGAGGGCTGGAAGACCAGCGAATCCAAGGCGCTGCTGGACTATCTGTTCCAGCATTCGCGCTACGAGGGGTTCACCACGCGGTTCAACTGGAAGCCCGGCTCGGTGGCCTTCTGGGATAACCGTTCGGTCTGGCATTTCGCGCTGAACGACTACCCGGGCCAGCGCCGCCACATGCGCCGGGTGACGGTCGATCCGTGGCCCGCCGAAGCGGCGAAGGCGACCGCACGAACGGCCGCGACGGTCAGCTGACGCCAAGCCTTCGCAGCGCGCCCCGGGCCGCCGCGACGCCGGTGGCGAAGCTGGCCTGCAACAGGTAGCCGCCGGTCGGGGCTTCCCAGTCGAGCATCTCGCCGGCGACGAAGACGCCGGGACGGGCGCGGAGCATCAGGTCCTCGTCCACCTCGCTGAATGCCACGCCGCCCGCGGTGGAGATTGCGCGCGCGATGGGGCGCACGCCCGTGAGCTTGATCGGCGCGGCCTTGATCGCGCGGGCGAGCCCTCCGGCGGTCAGCGCGAGTTCGACGCCGTGAGCTTCGCGGAGCAGGTTGATCTCGACCGGCGACAGGTGGGCGGCCTTGCGCAGGTAGTTGGTCATCGACTGGCCGCCGCGCGGAACCGCCAGGCGCGCCGTGAGCTGGCCCACGCTCTGGTCGGGGCGCAGGTCGATCTCGAGCGTGGCGGACCCTGTGGCGGCAATGCCGTCGCGCAGGACTGCGGAGAGGGCGTAGACCGCGCCGCCTTCGACGCCCTCGCGGGTGATCATGGCGTCGCCGCGGGCGGTCTGGCCGTCGAAGCTGACGCCGATGTTCTTCAGCGGCTGGCCGTGGAAGCGGTCGCGGAAGACCTCGCTCCAGGCGACGTCGAAGCCGACGTTGGCGGGGCGCAGCGGGGTGACCGCGACCTTGTCCTTCGCCAGGATGTCCGCCCAATCCCCAGTCGATCCCAGTTTCGGCCAGCTCGCCCCGCCGAGCGCCAGGATGACGGCGTCCGATTTGGCGGCTGCTTCGCCGTCCGGGGTGCGGAAGCGCAACGCGCCCTCGGCGTCCCAGCCCTGCCAGTCGTGACGGGTCAGCACCTCCACGCCCTGCGCCTGCAGCCGACCCAGCCAGGCGCGCAGCAGCGGCGAGGCCTTGTGCGATTTGGGGAACACCCGCCCGGAGGAACCGACGTGGGTTTCCTGGCCCAGGCCCTCGGCCCAGGCGACGAGCGCGGCCGGGGTGAAGGCCTCGATGAGCGGCTGGAGGTTCGGTTGAGCCGCGCCGTATCGCGCCAGGAAGGCCTGCAGGTCTTCGGAGTGCGTCAGGTTCAGCCCGCCGCGTCCCGCCATCAGGAACTTGCGCCCGACGCTGGGCATCCGCTCGTAGAGGGTGACGGCGACGCCCGCCGCGCTCAGCACCTCAGCGGCCATCAGGCCCGCCGGTCCGCCGCCGATGACGGCGACTGTGCGGGACGTGGTCACACGCCCGCCATGGCGAGTACGGCGGCGAGGCCCACCGTCATGCCGCGCAGGCTTTCGGGCTTGGCGACGTCGATCCATTCGTCGAGCGAGTGGGCGCGTCCGCCGGAGCCGCCGGAGCCGATGGTCACCGCCGGGATGCCGAGGCTGATCGGGATGTTGCTGTCCGTGGACGAGGCGCCGAGCTCGGGCGTGTAGCCGGCGGCGCGGACGGCGGCCTCGGTGGTCTTGACGATCAGGGCGTCGGCGCTGGTGTTGCCGGTCGGCCGCTCGCCGATCAGCTTGGGCTCGACGGTGACCTTGCCGACCCGCGTCGAGCGGGCGGCGTTCTCGTGCTCGGCGGCGTCCTTGAGGATCTGCAGGAACTTGGCGTCGATCTTGCCGAGCTCGTCCTTGCTCTCGGAGCGCATGTCGACCTCCATCCAGACATCGGCCGGGATCGAGTTCACGCTGACGCCGCCGCCGACAACGCTGGCGGAATAGGTGGTGCGCGGGCTGGCCGGGACCTTCACTTCGTAGAGCTGGTCGATGGCGTGGCCCATGGCGGCCATGGGATTGACGATGCCGAACGCGCCATAGCTGTGACCGCCGGGGCCGTGGAAGGCCACGCGATAGCGCCGCGAGCCCACCGCGCCGTAGGTGACCCGGGCCGCCTCGTTGCCGTCCATGGAGAAGAAGGCCTTCACCCGGTCCTTATACTTCCCCTTGCCGAACAGGTAGCGCATCCCGCGCAGGTCGCCCGGGCCTTCCTCGCCGACGTTGCCGACGAAGAGGATGTCGCTCTTGGTCTTGATCTTGGCGGCGTCCAGCGCGCGGACATAGGCCAGCAGCACGGCGAGACTGCGGGTGTCGTCGCCGACGCCGGGGGCGTAGAGCTTGGTCCCCTCGCGGCGGACCTTTACCGGCGTCCCTTCCGGGAAGACGGTGTCGAGGTGGGCGGCCAGCACCACCAGCGGCGCGCCGGCCGGCCCGGTCCCGCGGCGCAGGCCCATGACGTTGCCCTCGGCGTCCATCTCGACATCGCCCAGGCCCGCCGCTTTCAGCATCGCCATGTAGGCCTTGCCCCGCGCGGCCTCCTTGAACGGCGGCGAGGGGATTTCGGTCAGGGTGACGATGTCGGCGACGGTCCGGTCGTGCTCGCGGTCCAGGGTGGCGACGGCCTGCCTGAAGGCTGGGCTTTGCACGATCGCCTGGACGTTTCGGTCGGCCGCGCCAGCCGGCGGCGGCGCCGCGCCGGCCGCCCCGGTCAGCGTCAGGCTTGCAAGAACAGCGATCGTCAAACGCGCGGCGAACATGGAACGAGAACCCCCTCTGAGCTTGCAGGAGGGCATAACTCAGCCCGTGGGCGGACGCATTACGGGAAATTCATGGCGCATGGCTTGGCGGTGACCCGCCGAGCCCGTAAGCCTTGCGGCCAAGCCAATTCGAGGGGAAATCGTCCGTGCTCAACCGCCGCTTCGTCCTCCTGTCCGCGGGCGCGACCTTCGCGCTGGCTGGAGCCTCCGCCGCCGGGGCCGCGACGCCCGCCGAAGCCCAGCTCAGTAAGCTCCTCGACGAGGTCTTCGCTGAGACTTTGGCGGACAGCCCGGAACTGGTCACATCGCTCGGTCTCGACAAGGGCGAGCGCGCCGCGGCCAAGGCGCAACTGGACGACGCCTCGATGGCGGGTGTGGAAAAGCGCAAGGCGCGCAACACCGACCAGCTTCGCCGGCTGAAGGCGATCGACCGGCGCCAGCTCACCGGCATGCCGGCGGTGAACTACGACACCCTGCTGTTCGAATTGCAGACCACGGAGGACGGCAACCGGCGCTTCGCCTATCCGTCCGACGGCAGCCCCTATGTGCTCGCCCAGATCTGCGGCGCCTGGCAGAACGTGCCGGACTTCCTGGACAGCCAGCACACCATCGAGACGCGCGAGGACGCCCAGGCCTATCTGGCGCGCCTGGAGGCTTTCGCGGGTGTGATGGACGCCGAGGTCGAACGCGTGCGCCACGACGTCGGCCTGGGCGTGATCCCGCCCGACTTCGCGCTGGCGGGCGCGATCAAGGGCATGACGGTGCTGCGCGCCCCGGCCGACAAGTCGACCCTGGTCACGTCTCTTGCCGACCGGGCCAAGGCCAAGGGGATCGCCGGCGACTGGATGGGGCAGGCCACCGCCGCCTACGAAGGCAAGGTGATCCCGGCGCTGGACCGGCAGATGGCGCTGCTGGAGAGCCTCAAGCCCAAGGCGGTGCATGACGCCGGTTGCTGGCGTCTGCCCGACGGCGAGGCCTATTACGCCCACGTCCTCCACGCCCAGACGACCAGCACGATCAGCCCGGCCGAGGTCCACAAGATGGGCCGCGATGTCACCGCTGAGCTGTCCGCGCGCGCCGACGTGCTGTTCAAGCAGCTCGGCTTCACCAAGGGCACCGTCGGCGAGCGCTACATCGCGCTCTATGACAGCAAGAAGGGCGTCTATCCGAACACCGACGCCGGCAAGGCGCAGATCATCACCGACCTGAACAAGGTCGTGCAGGCGATGCAGAAGCGGCTGCCGGAACAGTTCGACACGCTGCCCAAGGCGCCGCTCGAGATCCGCCGCATCCCGCCGGCCACCGAGGGCGGCGCGTCGACGCACTACGAAGGCGCCAGCCTCGATGGCTCGCGGCCCGGCGTCTACTGGCTGAACCTGCGCGACACCGCCGAGAGCCCCTACTGGTTCCTGCCGACCACGACCTACCACGAGGGCATCCCGGGGCATCACATGCAGATCACGATGCAGCGTGAGGCCGACCTGCCGATGATCCGTCGGGTGATGGGCTTTGGGGCCTACGCCGAAGGCTGGGCGCTCTATTCCGAGCAGGTCGCTCAGGAGATGGGGATGTACAAGGGCGAGCCGCTGAACGAGCTCGGCTATATCCACGACGCCCTGCTGCGCTCGGCGCGCCTGGTCACCGACAGCGGCCTGCACAGTCTCAAATGGAGCCGCGAGAAGGCGATCGCCGAGATGCGCGGAATCGAGGGCGACCCCGAGCCGCTGGCCGCCCAGGAGATCGAGCGCTACTCGGTCTGGCCGGGCCAGGCCTGCAGCTACATGGTCGGCAAGGTCACGATCCTGCGGCTGCGCGAGAAGGCCCGGAAAGCGCTGGGGCCCAAGTACGATCCGCGCAAATTCCACGATGCCATCCTGCTGTCGGGGTCCATGCCGCTGACCGCGCTTGAAAACGTCGTCGACAACTATATCGCCGCTGCAAAAGCCTGAAGACCGACGCCCAGGGGACTGAAAACATGACTTCTTTCGACCGTCGCAGCTTCCTTGCGACCTCGGCCGGCGCGGCCCTGATGGCCGCCACCCCCGCCCTGGCGCAAGCCGCCGGCGAGGACGCCAAGCTGCGCGCCCAGCTCGACGCCATGTTCGAGACCCTGGTGGACGACAGCCCGCGGTTCGCCACCTCGCTGGGGTTGGACAAGGGCAAGCGCGCCGCGCTGAAGTCGCAGCTCGACGACAATTCCGCTGCGGCCAAGGCGCGCCGGCTGGAGCGGTCGCGCGGCTGGCTGAAGGACCTGAAGGCCGTCGACCGGGCGAAGCTTTCGCCCTCGTCGAAGGTCGACCTCGACGTCGTGCTCTACCAGCAGGAGAACGCGGTCCGGAACGGCGACAAGTACAAGTTCGGCGACGTCGGCGGCAACTTCAGCCCCTACGTGATCAGCCAGCGGGGCGGGGCCTACGCCAACGTCCCCGACTTCCTGGACAGCCAGCACAAGGTCGCCAACACCGACGACGCCGAGGCCTATCTGTCTCGCCTGCGCGCGTTCGCCGTGGCGATGGACACCGACCTGGCCCGGCAGCGCGCCGACGTGGCGGCCGGCGTAATTCCGCCGGACTTCGTCTGCGACCTCTCCATCGGCCAGATGAAGGCGCTGCGCGACCAGCCGGTCGAGAAGATCATCCTGGTCACCTCCATCGCCAAGAAGGCCAAGGACGCGAACCTGGCCGGCGACTGGGCGGGGCAGGCCGCGAAGATCGTGCAGGCCGAGGTCTTCCCCGCGCTGGATCGCCAGATCGCCGCCATGCAGGCGGTCCGCGCCAAGGCGAAACGGGACACCGGCGCCTGGGCGCTGCCGAACGGCGACGCCTATTACGCCGACGCCGTGAAGGCTTCGACGACGACCAACTACTCGCCGCAGGAGGTCCACCAGCTGGGCCTCGACCAAGTGGCCGACATCTCCGGCCGGCTGGACGCGATCCTGAAGGCCCAGGGCCTGACCCAGGGCACCGTCGCCCAGCGCCTGGCGAAGCTCAACGAGGACCCCAAGCAGGTCTATCCGGCGAACGACGACGGCCGCGCGCAGATGCTGGCCGACCTGAACGTCCACGTGAGCGACATGTACAAGCTGCTGCCGCTCGCCTTCCGGACGCTTCCGAAGGCCAAGGTCGAGGTGCGCCGGGTGCCGGTCTTCATCCAGGACGGCGCGGCGAACGGCTACTATCAGTCGGCGGCGCTGGACGGCTCGCGTCCGGCCGCCTTCTACATCAACCTCAAGGAGACGGGCGACTGGCCGCGCTACAACCTGGCGACGCTCGCCTACCACGAGACGGTGCCGGGCCATCACCTGCAGATCGCGCTCGCTCAGGAGAGCGACAAGATCCCGATCCTGCGGCGCGCCGGGTTCGGCTTCTCGGCGTTCTCGGAGGGCTGGGCGCTGTACGCCGAGCAACTGGCTGACGAGATCGGCGCCTACAATGGCGATCCGCTGGGCCAGGCCGGGTATCTGCAGAGCCTGCTCTTCCGGGCCGCGCGGCTCGTGACCGACACAGGCATCCACTACAAGCGCTGGGGCCGGGCCAAGGCGACCCAGTACATGGTCGACACCATCGGCAATACGCCGAGCCGCGCCCAGCGCGAGGTCGAGCGCTACTTCTCCTCACCGGGACAGGCCAACAGCTACAAGGTCGGCCACACCGTCTGGGTGAAGGTGCGGGAAGAGGCGAAGGCCAAGCTCGGGCCGAAGTTCGACCTGAAGGCCTATCACGACGCCGTCCTGCTCTCGGGCGCCATGCCGCTCACCGTCCTGCAACGGCACGTCGCGGAGTGGACGGCGACGCAGGCCTGACCCCGGTCGCGCCGGACTGGTCCGGCGCGATGAACCGTGTTTTTCTCCCCGGCAGGCTAGGCTGAAGGGGTGCATTCGCCATGAGATCTGCGGTGCTGGCGGCGATCGCCGTGCTGGCGTCATCGGCGGCGCAGGCCGCCGAGAAACCCGGCGAACGCCCGGCCGACAAGATGGCCGGCATGCAGATGTCCGGGCCGATGAGCATGGGCCTGCCGCTCTCGCCCATGCCCAGCATCTATGCGGGCGAGGCCGACAAGGCCGGCGCGCCGGTCTTCAAGGGCCTGGGCGCCCACCACATGGCGATCTCGACCAAGGTGCCGGAGACCCAGCGGTTCTTCGACCAGGGCGTGAACCTGCTCTTCGGGTTCAATCACGCCGAGGCGATCCGCTCGTTCCGCGAGGCGGCCAGGCTCGATCCCGATTGCGCCATGTGCTGGTGGGGGATGTCGGTGGCGCTCGGGCCCAACATCAACCTGCCGATGCCGCCAGACGCCGTCGCGCCGGCCTGGCAGGCCTTGCAGCAGGCGCAGGCGCGGGCGCCCAAGGCCTCGCCCCGCGAGCAGGCCTGGATCGCGGCCCTGGCGACCCGGTATTCCAAGGATCCGAAGGCTGATCGCCATGCGCTGGACGAGGCTTACGCCACGGCGATGGGCAAGCTCTGGCGGGACTATCCCGACGATCTGGACGCCGGGACGTTCTACGCCGAGGCGATGATGGACACCCAGCCCTGGGACTACTGGCAGGCCGACGCCAAGACGCCGAAGGGCCACGGCGCCGACATCATCGCGACCCTGGAGAACGTGATCAGCCGGGCGCCTGACCATCCGGGCGCTCTGCACCTCTACATCCACGCGGTGGAGGCCTCGACGACGCCGGAACGGGGCGAGGCGGCGGCAGACCGGCTGCTCACCCTGATGCCCGAGGCCGGCCACATCGTGCACATGCCGAGCCACATCTACTACCGGGTCGGACGCTATGCGGACTCGGCGCGGGTCAACGAACTGGCCGCCACCGTGGACGAGGCCTACATCGCCGCCTGCAAGGCGCAGGGCTTCTATCCGGCCGGCTACTACGGCCACAACATCCACTTCCTGTGGACCTCCGCCGAGATGCAGGGCCGCTACCAGACAGCCATCGACGCCGCGCGCCGGCTGGTGAAGGCGGTCGACGCGGAAAAGCTGTCGGAGGGCCTGCCGCTCGGCGAACTCTATGCGTTCACGCCGGTCGCCACGCTGCTACGGTTCGGAAAGTGGCGCGAAATCCTTGCGGAGCCGGCGCCGCCAAAGACCCTCCTGCTCGACACCGCGGTCTGGACCTATGCCCAGGGCTTCGCGCACGCCAACACCGGGGACCTGAAGGCCGCCCGGGCGGATCGGGCGAAGCTGGAGGCGCTGACGCGGACCGACTTCTCGCGCTTCGAGCCTTTCGGCCTGCCGGCCGCGCCGATGACCAAGCTCGCACTCGCCTTGCTGGACGGAGAGATCGCCAGGATCTCCGGCGACCTTCCGGGCGCGGTGACGCACTTCCGCGCCGCCGCCGCACTGGAAGCCGCGCTGCCCTACACCGAGCCGCCGTACTGGCATCAGCCGGTGAGCCACCTCCTGGGCGCGGCCCTCCTGCAAGCCAAGCAGCCGGCCGAGGCCGAGGCGGTCTATCGCCACAGCCTGCACACCTATCGCGACGACGGCTGGGTCCTCTACGGCCTTGCCCTGGCGCTCAAGGCGCAAGGCAAGGATGTCGAGGCCAACGAGGCGCAGGCGGACTTTATGAAGGCCTGGGGCATGGCGGACACGCGACTCGAAACGTCGCGGCTGTAGACGCGCGTCCGTGAACGTCGTTCACTTGCCCAAAGACAATTGGGGAGACGACCATGGCGCAAGCCAAGGCCAACGGGATCACGCTCGAGTACGACGTCCACGGACCGGCTTCGGGCGAACCGGTGCTGCTGATCATGGGCCTTGGCGCCCAGATGACCCGCTGGCCGACGCCGTTCATCGAGCTGCTGGCGGCCCAGGGCCTGAAGGTCATCCGTTTCGACAACCGCGACGTCGGCCTCTCGGAAAAGATCGAGGCCGGCGGCCTGCCGGACCTTACGAAGGTCATCGGCGCCATCATGCAGGGCCAGAAGCCGGACGTGCCCTACCTGCTGGACGACATGGCGGCTGACGCGGTGGGCCTGCTCGACGCGCTGGGGATCGCGCGGGCGCATATCGTCGGCGCCTCGCTGGGCGGGATGGTCGCCCAGCTGGTGGCCGCGGACTATCCGGACCGGGTGCTGTCGCTGACCTCGATAATGTCGACCACCGGCAACCGCGAACTGCCGCCCGCCAAGCCCGAGGCCATCGCCGTGCTCAACAATCGCGGGCCCGATCCGCTGGTGGATCTCGACGGCTATCTCGACCATTCGATCAAGGGAGCACGCGCGATCGGCTCGCCGGGCTATCCGCAACCGGAGGCCAGCATCCGCGAGAGCAGCCTGGCTTCCTTCCAGCGCAGCTACTATCCGCCCGGCTTCGCGCGGCAGTACGCGGCCGCCGCGGCGTCTGCCGACCGCCGTCCGAAGCTCGCCGGCGTCACCGCGCCGACGGTGGTGATCCATGGCGACGACGATCCGCTGGTGCCCGTCGAGGGCGGTCACGACACCGCGGCCCACGTTCCCGGCTCCGAACTGCGGATCGTCCCAGGCATGGGCCACGACTTCCCGCCGGAACTCTACGGCGAGATCGCCGACGGCATCCTGCGGGCGGTCGAGAGGTCGAAGGCTTCGGCCTAGCGCCAGCCGGCGGTCTTCAGGGCAGGGGCCTGGCTGCGGCTCACCGGTACGACCATGCCGGTGGTCAGGCGAAGTTCGCCGCGGCCCCGGCTCCACTTCACGCCCTCGATGGCGCAGGCGGCGACCCACCAGGAGCGATGGGTTCGAAAGCCCGGCCAGCCCGCGAGCTCTTCCAGCGCGTCGCCGAACCGCGCGGTGATCAGCTCGTCGCCGGCGTCGGTGTGGACGCGCAGGTAGTGATCCTCGGCCTCGACGGCGAGCAGCCTGGCCTCGCGTCGCCTGGCGGAGAGGCGCTGGCGGAAGGCGTCTGAGGGCTCGGTGGCGGGCTGAGGCGCCGGCTCCGTCGCGCGCCACGCAAGCTGCCTCAGCGCCATGACCAGCACGCAGATGATGAAGACCTGGAAGAGCAGCCCGCCGTAGTTCGGCCAGCTCCAGTGGCCGCCGTACATCTCGTGGGCCACAACCATCACCAGGAGCGAGACGAAGGGCGTCATCAGCAGGCAGTCGGCCAGGAGCCGGGCCCAGAACCCCTTGAGCCGGAGGCCCACCGCGACGTCGAAGGCGATGCCGATCACTCCGCCGCCGACGATCAGGGTCACCCAGTAGATCATCCGGAAGCCGAGCGGCCGGTCCCCGGAATCGAAGGGGGCCAGGAAGGCCAGCAGAACGCCCACGGCCGCCATCAGCGCGATCTCGGCGGCGGCGCGGCGAAGCAGCAGGCGGGCGGTAGGTTTCGGCATCCGGTCTCGCGGGAGAGTCGCGCGCAGTCTGCCACGATCCGTTCGCGCAGAAACGGCGCCGTTCGCGGGTTCGCGGTGGCGGGCCGCGAACTTGCCTGCAAACTCAAGCCGTCGCAGGGGATTTCTGAGAACATGACCGGCAAGATTTCGACGACGTCATGGTGGCTGCTGATGCTGGGCAGCCTGTTCATCGCCGGCTTTTCGTACCGCTATCTGGCGCCGCATCCGCTGATCCCGCCGGGCATCGGGAGCAACGCGATGGTGAAGCCGTGGATCTTCGTCCACGCCGGCGCGGCCTCGACGGCGCTGCTGCTGGGGCCGTTCCAGTTCATCGCGCGGCTGCGGGCCGCACGGCCGAAGGTGCATCGCTGGATGGGGCGAACGTACGTCGTGGCCTGCCTGGTGGGCGGCGTCTCCGGGCTGTTCCTGGCCGCCGGCTGTACGTCCGGGCCGATCGCGCAGGCGGGCTTCGGGCTGCTCGCCGTCTGCTGGCTGAGCGCCAACGTGCAGGCCTGGCGTCTCGCGCTGGCAGGGCGATATGCCGAGCACCGCCGCTGGATGGTGCGCTCGTTCGCCATGACCTTCGCGGCGGTGACGCTGCGCATCTACCTGCCGATCGCCCCGATGATGGGCTACGACTTCCTGCCGGCCTATGTCGCGATCTCGTGGCTGGCCTGGGTCCCCAACCTGATCGTCGCCGAGCTCTATCTCAACTCGGCGAAGCTGCGGCGGCGGCCTGGGCCTGCGCATATGCCGGTCGCGCCGTGAGCCGCGCCTGGTAGTCGGCGAGCCGGTCGGGCAGGGGCTTGCCGAGCGCGCCGCGCCAGATGCCGAAGATGGTCACGATGGCGATGTCGGCCAGGCTGAACGCCGCGCCCGTAAGATAGGGGCCCTCGGCCTCCAGCATGTCGGCGACGTAGTCCAGGGCGGTCTCGATCCGCGCTTCCAGGCCGCGCACCGACCAGTTGCGCTTGTCGCCGTCCGGCGCGCCGAAGTGGGCCTCCATCAGCGGGTTCATGCGCGCGCCCAGCGTCGCCTCGGCGAAGACGGTCATCTGCAGCACCCGCGCCAGGGTCGCCGGGTCGGACGGCAGCAGCGGCGTCGGTCCGTAGCGCTGGGCGAGATAGAGCAGCATGGCGACCGACTCGCTCATCGCCACGCCGCCGTCGTCTTCGAGGAACGGCACGGTCTGCAGCGGATGCAGGGCGCGGTAGCTTTCCGGGACGGGGTATGGCAGGCCCACCACCTGATAGGGCAGGTCCATCTCCTCGCAGAGCCACATGACCCGGATGCCGCGCGCGCCGCCGCGGGCGAAGTTGTAGATCCTGATCATGGTCTGGTCCGGTGCAGGACGCCGCCCAGCCAGGCGCAGGGCAGGGTGCTGGCGACGAGCCCCCAGGAATACCAGGCCGGGCCAGGGACCTTCCCGGCCATGACGATGGCGCCGAGCAAGCTGAGCGCCAGGCCGATCGCGCCGACGATCAGGGCGTGGCGCATGGGATGGCTGGGCGCCAGCCGGGCCGCCAGCCAGCTTCCGATGACGCCGAAGAGGGCGCGGTAAGCCAAGGCCAGCGCGAAGAGCGCCGGCGCCTCCATCGGCTGGGCGCGCGGCGGGAAGACGTGCAGGGCGTACATCGCCTCGTCCGCGCCGGTCGACAGGACGACGACCGCCACAAAGCCGGCAAGGACCGCCAGGACGCTTCGCCCGAGCCGCCGCGACGGGCCCGTTTCCAGTGCTGCAGTCATTTCGTCCCTCCCTTGGCGTCCGCCTTTGCGAAGGCCCGCAAGGCATCCCTGCCGTTCCAGCGTGCGGTCCGGTCGGACGAGGCGGCCAGCCGGGCGGCGGTCTCGCGCGCCGCGGTCCGCAGCGCCGGGCTCTTCTTGCCGCCGATGGCTCGCAGCGCCCAGTTGACGCCTTTCTTGACGAAGTTCCGCTCGTCGGTCGCGCACGCTTCGATGAGGGCGAGGCCGCGGATGAAGTCGGCGTCCGTCCCCTTGCCGTGCAGCGCCGTGCAGGCCAGCAGGGCGAAGCCGGCGCGGCGTCCGAACTCGTCGTTGAGTCCGGTCCAGGCGTCGATCTTGGCGAAGGCGTGGGGGACTTGGTCGAAGAGCTTGAAGCAGACCGTGTCGACGATGCCCCAGTTGTCGAAGTCGGTGCGCCAGCGGTCCATCTGCTCGGGCGTGACCTGGGACGGGTCGTCGATCATGCAGGCGACCATCCGCGCCTCGTACCAGCCGGTTTCCCAAAGGGCCTCGGCCAGCGCGTGGTCGGGGGCCAGCGGCTTGGCGACAGCCTGCATCTTGGCCATCGGCACGCCCATGGCCTTGTCGGTGACTACGCCGTAGCGAGGGCCCATCTCGTCGCGAACCTTGGCGGAGGCGTGGGCCTCCAGCGCCCGCAGCACCGCCTCGACCCGCGCCTCGATGGCCCCCGCCATGGCTCAGGCCGCCGCCAGCTCGGCCAGCACGTCTTCCAGCCGGTCGTAGCCCATGGCCATGCCGTCCGACATGCCGGACTTGACGGCGGCGTCGCGGATTTCCTTGGAGGGGAACAGCATGTTGGTCGACACGAGGGTCCGGCCGCCGGCCTCGTTGAAGGTGAGCGTGTTGATGGATTCCCCGTCGAAGCCCTCCATGCGCTCGGTGGTGACGATCCGCTCGAAGGGCGTGACCTCGCGGTGTACGCCGCCGGAGCCGAACTCGGTCCCGTCGGCGTCGTTGCGCCAGCGGTAGCGGTAGGCGCCGCCGACCCGCAGATCGATCTCGCAGACCGGCATGCTCCAGCCGGGCGGGCCGAGCATCCAGCGGCGGAGCAACTCCGGCTTGGTGTGGCAGTCCCAGATCAGCTCGCGCGGCGCATCGAAGGCGCGGACCACGGTGATCTCGCGGTCGCTGGGGGTCGTGACGGCAACAGGCTTCGGCATCGGGTCTCTCCTCAGTCTTGCGGTTTCGTGGGCGCCTTGAGCACCTCAAGAAGGGCGTCGAGGCGGGCGTAGTTGGCCTCCCAGACGCGGCGGTATTCTTCCAGCCAGCCGGTGGCGGCCTTCAGCGATTGGATTTCGACGCGCACCGGCCGGCGAGCCGCGTCACGCCCGCGGGACACCAGGCCGGCGCGCTCCAGGACCTTCAGATGCTTCGAGATCGCCGGCTGGCTCATGGCGAAGGGGCGGGCGAGCTCGGTCACCGAGGCCTCGCCTTCGATCAACCGCGCCAGGATCGCGCGCCGCGTCGGGTCCGCCAGGGCGGCGAATGTCGCGTCGAGCTGCGCGCCGGATTTTTCATAACCAAGGAGTTCCATAACTGAATGGTTATTATCTGGTCCACCGTTTGTCAATGCGAGGAAACGCAACGGCTGTTGCCATGATGGTGTCAGCATTGCCGGCCTAGGGTGGCGTCCGAAAACAGCGATCCCCAGAGGAGCAAACGCCATGGCCGACGAACTGGTTTTCTACACCAACCCGATGTCGCGGGGCCGCATCGTGCGCTGGATGCTGGAGGAGGTGGGGCAGCCCTACCGCACCGAGATCCTCGGCTACGAGAACAGCATGAAGGGGCCCGAGTACCTGGCGATCAATCCGATGGGCAAGGTCCCGGCGCTCCGCCACGGCGACGAGGTGGTGACCGAGTGCGGCGCGATCTGCGCCTACCTGGCGGACGCTTTTCCGCAGGCTGGGCTCGCGCCGCCGCTGGGCGACAAGAAGCGGGCGCCCTATTTCCGCTGGATGTTCTTCGCCGCCGGGCCGGTCGAGGCGGTGGTCAGCAACAAGAGCCTCGGCTTCGAGCCTCCCGCGGACAAGCAGCGGATGGTCGGCTACGGCTCCTATGGCGACGTCATGAACACGCTGGAGACGGCGCTCACCAGGGGCGACTACCTGCTCGGCGACAAGTTCAGCGCGGCCGACGTCTATTTCGGCTCGCACATCGGCTGGGGCATGCAGTTC
>JBOHKZ010000207.1:0-2888 GCA_050729355.1 Phenylobacterium sp.
GTAGAAATGTTCGAAACCGGACCCGGTGGGCCATTGATGGAAGGGGCCGGTCGGACTGACCTCCCAAAGCGGCACTTCGTGGCATTTCCCGAACTGGGCGGTGGAATACCCGTTCAGCCGCAGAGTCTCGGCGATCGGCGCCTTGTTCTTCGGCCGCACGCTGGAATAGCCGGGCGCCGACGTCGCCATCTCGGTGATCGCGCCCATGCCGACCGAGTGGTGGTTGCGGCCCGTCAGCAGCGCCTGGCGGGTGGGCGAGCAGAGGGCGGTGGTGTGAAAGCGGTTGTACTTCAGCCCTCCGGCCGCCAGCTTTTCGAAGTTGGGAGTGTGGCAGGGTCCGCCGAAAGCAGACGAGGCGCCGAAGCCGACGTCGTCTATCAGCACGATCATCACGTTCGGCGCGCCCTTTGGCGGCCTCAGCGCCGTGATCGGGGGATATTTGGTCGCCGGGTCGCGCGCGTCGTAGGTCGTGATGCCAACGTGCTGCGCGTCAGGGATCGGCAGGATGTGGCGCGAAAAGGCTTCGGCGGAAGGCATGTCGGACGCTCCGGAAATGGTTACGGAGCGGACAGTGGCCCGCGGTCGCCAAGGGCCTCTATCAGGTAAAGCCCGCCTTCGGACCTCAGGCGGCCCCGATGGCCTAGAACGCCTGGGCCGTCACGCCTGGGCGCTCGTTGTCCCATATCATCGAGACGATCTTCCAGGCGCCGTCGGCGCCCTTGAAGAGCTGGATGGAGTTGATCCCGCGCCGTTCCGGGGTGGCGTCGTCGGGGGCGTTGCGGGCCTCATAGAGGCTCCAGACGTGGGCCATGTTTCCCAGGACGTCGATCCGCCGCGCCATCTCCACCTCGAAGAACGGCGTCGACATGAAGAAGGCGGTGACGTCGGCCTGATAGTCCGCCGGGCTCATGATCTTGATCCAGGGCGTACCCTCGCCATCCACGCCGGTGCGCATCTGGCGCGCATCGGGGTGGAAGCAGCCCGCCTGCCGCGCCCAGTCGCGCGGGCCGGCGGGGCCGGAGATCATGGCGTACATCTCGTCGACGACAGCGCCGACGGCGGCCTTCTCGTCCATGCGGGCTAGTTCCGCGAGGGGATGACGACCTGCATGCTCTCGTAGCCCTTCACGAAGGACGAGTAGACGCGCTTCGGCTCACCCACGACCTCGATCATCGGGAAACGCTTGAGGATCTCTTCCCAGATGATCTTGAGCTGCAGCTCGGCCAGGCGGTTGCCCACGCAGCGGTGGATGCCGAAGCCGAAGGAGATGTGGGTGCGGGGCCGTTCGCGGTCGATGATGTAGTCGTTCGGCCGGTCGATGACCTCTTCGTCCCGGTTGCCCGAGACGTACCACATGATGACCTTGTCGCCCTTCTTGATCTGCTTGCCCTGGAACTCGAAGTCCGAGAGGGCGCGGCGGCGCATGTGGGCGAGCGGCGTCTGCCAGCGGATGGTTTCCGAGACCATCGAGGGGATCAGGTCGGGGTTGGAGCGCAGCTTGGCGTACTGGTCGGGGTTCTGGTTCAGCGCCAGGATCGAGCCCGAGATGGTGTTGCGCGTGGTGTCGTTGCCGCCGACGGTCAGCAGCACGACGTTGCCGAAGAACTCGCGGGGCTCCATGTTCCGGGTCGCCTCGCCGTGCGCCAGCATGGAGATCAGGTCGCCGGTCGGCGGCGCGTTGACCCGCTCGTTCCAAAGCTTGGTGAAGTAGGCGTGGTACTCGATGAAGATCGCCATCTTCTGCTCGATGGTGTCGACCAGGCCTTGCCCCGGGGCCGCGGTGACCACGTCGGACCAGTAGACCAACTGGCGGCGATCTTCCTGCGGCATGCCGAAGAGCGTCGCCAGCGTCATGCCGGTGAGTTCCTTGGAGACCTTGTCGACCCAGTCGAACTCCTCGCCGATCGGCAGGTTGTCGAGGATCGCCGCGGCGCGCTCGCGGATCAGCGGCTCCATCACCTGCAGGCTGGTGGGCGAGACGGCCGGGCTGACGGTCTTGCGCTGAACGTCGTGGCGGGGAGGGTCCATCGCGATGAACATCGGCAGCGGCCCGTCGCCCTGCGTCTGCTCGGCGATGGTGATGCCGCCTTCGGACGAGAACACCTGGTGATTGGTGTCGATCGCCATGATGTCGTTGTACTTGGTGATCGACCAGTAGGGGCCGAACTCGTGCTCTTCGGTGTAGTGCACGGGGTCTTCGGCGCGCAGGCGCTCGAAGATCGGCCACATGGTGTCGTTCTGGAAAAGCGCCGGCTGGGCCGGGTTCAACTTCGCCAGGGGCGTGGCGTAGACCTCGTCCCGAGCCTGAGCGAGGTTCGCGAGATTGCCGTCCGCCATGGTGAGTCCTCCGGATTTTAGCAGTGTATAGATCGCAAGGTGACGGCGGCGTCAACTTTGGAGTCCGCCCGCACGCAGTTTCGTGATCGTGCGTCACGTGACAGAACCGCCGGCGTGACCCGCCAGATCCTCATCGACGACCCCGCCGATCCGCGCCTGCAGGATTATCGCGAGGTTCGTGAGCGCGATATCGCAGGTCGTGACGGTTTCATCGCCGAAGGGCAGGTGGTGCTGGAGAAGCTCATCCGCGGCGGCCATCCGCTGCGCTCGGTCCTGGTGGCCGAAAAGCGGTTGGCGGCGCTGGGCGGCCTGCTGGCCGAGCTGCCGCCGGACGTTCCGGTTTTCGCGGCCGGCCAGGAGGTCATGGATACGGTGGTGGGCTTCCCAATCCACCGCGGAATCCTCGCGGTTGGAGAGCGCCGGCCGCTGGACGCCGAGGCGCTGGTCCGGGGGCTGCCCGAGCGGGCGCTGGTGGTCGGCCTGGTCGGCATCGCCAACCACGACAACATGGGCGGTCTTTTCCGCAACGCCGCCGCCTTTGGGGCCGATGC
>JBOHKZ010000208.1:0-10602 GCA_050729355.1 Phenylobacterium sp.
GGCCGGATGCGCCTAAGCCAGGCGGGTTCCGGCGACACCCGCGCCGGCTCGGCCGGCGAGGCCAAGGTTCGCGTGGCGGGGTCGGGAGACACCGCGATCACCGATGTGCGCGGTCCCGTGCAGATCGACATCGCCGGATCGGGCGACGTGACCGTGGCCTCGGTCTCAGGGCCTCTGGAGGTACATGTGGCGGGCTCGGGCGACGTACGGGTAGCTGGCGGCAAGGCCACCGACTTCGACGTCAGCGTCGCGGGCTCCGGCGACGTACACTTCGGCGGCACGGCCCAGAACCTGAAGGCGCGAATCATGGGCTCCGGCGACGTCCGCGCCCGCGAGGTCACCGGCCACGTCTCCAAGACGATCATGGGTTCCGGCGGGGTCACGGTCGGGAACTGAAACCCAGGCCGCAAATAGGGGAGGGGCGCCGCCGAAATGCGGCCTTCTCGCCCTTGACGCGACCGAGTCGAGCGAGTATTCACCCGCCTCCTGTTGGACCGGCTGTAACTCTTCGGAGTTAGACGCGGCTCGCAGAACGAGTTGGGACAGTGCCTTCACCGGCGTCCTGGCACAGGCCCGAGCGGGTATCGCGCGGGCCTAAGTCGTTTTAGCGGACTTACGCGTACGGGCTCTCACTACGAGAGTTCGGGTTGGTCTTTGAAATGGTCGAGATCACGCGGACGGTTCGTCGTCTGTAGGGAACGAAAAGAGCGATATGGATCGTCAGAACATCCGCATCCGCCTCAAGGCGTTTGACCACCGCGTGCTGGACCATTCCACGCGCGAGATCGTCAACACGGCTAAGCGGACAGGCGCGACCGTGCGCGGGCCCATCCCGCTGCCGACGCGCATTGAAAAATTCACCGTCAACCGCTCGCCGCACATCGACAAGAAGTCGCGCGAGCAGTTCGAAATCCGCACGCACAAGCGCGTGCTCGATATCGTCGACCCCACCCCGCAGACTGTGGACGCGCTGATGAAGCTCGACCTGTCCGCCGGCGTGGACGTCGAGATCAAGCTCTAAGGGGATTGATCCGATGCGAACGGGCGTAATCGCCAAAAAGCTGGGTATGGCTCGCTTCTTCGACGAAGCCGGGACCCATGTGCCGGTGACCGTGCTCAGCCTCGAGGGCTGTCAGGTCGTCGCCCAGCGCACCCAGGACAAGGATGGCTACGTGGCCCTCCAACTCGGTGCGGGCGCCAAGAAGGCCAAGAACACCTCCAAGGCCATGCGCGGCCACTTCGGCAAGGCCGAGGTCGAGCCGAAGCGCAAGCTCATGGAGTTCCGCGTGTCCGAGGACATGCTGATCGACGTGGGCGCGGAGCTCACCGCCGACCACTACCTGCCGGGTCAGAAGATCGACATCACCGGTACGACGGTCGGTAAGGGCTTCCAGGGCGCCATGAAGCGCTGGAACTTCGGCGGCATGCGGGCCACCCACGGGGTGTCCGTCTCCCACCGGGCCCACGGCTCGACCGGTCAGCGCCAGGATCCCGGCAAGACCTTCAAGGGCAAGAAGATGGCCGGCCACCTCGGCCAGGAAACCGTCACCACCCTCAACCTCACCGTCTGGCGCGTCGACGTCGAGCGTGGCCTGATCCTGGTGAAGGGCGCTGTCCCCGGCACCGAAGGCTCGTTCGTGAAGATCCGCGACGCCGTGAAGATCGCCGCGCCGAAGGACATCCCGACCCCGGGCGCCTTCCGCAAAGCCGGTCAAGAAGCCGCGCCGAGCATCGCTGCTGAAGACGAAACCCCGGTCGTGGAAGCCGCGGCGCAAGCCGAAGCCCCTGCCGCGGAAGAGCCTGCAGTGACCGAAGCCGAGGCGCCCGCCGCCGAAGCGAACGAAGCTGGGGATGAAGCCCAATGAAACTCGACGTCATCAAGCTCGACGGCGGGAAGGGCGGCTCGATCGAGCTCCCGGACGATATCTTCGGCATCGAAGAGATCCGCGCCGACATCCTGCAGCGTTGCGTGACCTGGCAACTCGCCAAGCGCCGCTCGGGCAACCACAAGATCCAGGTCCGTAACGAGGTCTCTCGTACGTCGAAGAAGATGTACAAGCAGAAGGGCACCGGCGGCGCCCGTCACGGTTCGCGCCGTGCGGCCCAGTTCGTCGGCGGCGCCAAGGCCCACGGTCCCGTGGTCCGCAGCCACGCCTTCGACCTGCCCAAGAAGGTCCGCGCCCTGGCCCTGCGCCATGCGCTGTCCTCCAAGGCCAAGGACGGCTCGCTGATCGTCGTCGACACCGTGAACCTGAAGGACGCCAAGACGGCGGCCCTGCGCACCCAACTGGGCGCCATCGGGATCACCCACGCGCTGGTCATCGCCGGCGTCGAGGTCGACAAGAACTTCGGTCTGGCCGCTCGCAACATCCCGAACGTGGATGTGCTGCCGAACGCCGGCCTCAACGTCTATGACGTGCTGCGTCGCCGCACCCTCGTCCTCACCAAGGACGCGGTTGAAGCGATCCAGGCGCGCTTCCAAGAGAAGGAGGCTGCGTGATGGCCGAGCAACCGACCGCCCGTCATTACGACACGATCCTGTCGCCGGTGATCACCGAGAAGGCCACGCTGCTCTCCGAGCACAACAAGGTGGTGTTCCGCGTGGCCGCTGACTCGACCAAGGACGAAATCGCACACGCCGTCGAGGCGCTGTTCAAGGTGAACGTAACCAAGGTCAACACCCTCAACGTGAAGGGCAAGACCAAGCGGTTCCGCGGCATCAAGGGCCGGCGTTCCGACGTCAAGAAAGCTGTCGTGACCCTGGCCGAAGGCCAGTCCATCGACATCACCACGGGGCTCTGATCCGATGGCCTTGAAGCATTACAATCCGACGTCCCCGGGCCGGCGCCAGCTGGTCCTGGTGGACAAGTCCGAGCTCCACAAGGGTGGCCCGGTGAAGTCCCTCGTCGAGGGCCTCACCAAGTCGGGCGGCCGTGGCGGCGGCGGTCGCATCGCGGTTCGTTTCCGTGGCGGCGGCGCCAAGCGCCTCTATCGCAAGATCGACTTCAAGCGTCGCAAGTTCGACGTCGTGGGTACGGTCGAGCGCCTGGAGTACGACCCGAACCGCACGGCCTTCATCGCGCTGATCAAGTACGCCGATGACGAACTCGCCTACATCCTGGCGCCGCAGCGCCTGAAGCAGGGCGACCAGGTCATCGCGTCCGAAAAGGCCGACGTGAAGCCCGGCAACGCCATGCCGCTGCGCGGCATGCCGATCGGGACGATCATCCACAACGTCGAACTGAAGCCCATGAAGGGCGGCCAGATCGCCCGTTCGGCCGGCACCTACGCCCAGCTGGTCGGCCGCGACGCGGGCTACGCCCAGATCCGCCTGAACTCGGGCGAACTGCGCATGGTTCTGGACGGCTGCATGGCCACGGTGGGCGCGGTTTCGAACCCCGACCACATGAACGAGGTCATGGGCAAGGCCGGCCGCAACCGGCACAAGGGCCGTCGCCCGCACGTTCGCGGCGTCGCCATGAACCCGGTCGACCACCCGCACGGCGGCGGTGAAGGCAAGACCTCGGGCGGCCGTAACCCGGTCACCCCGTGGGGCGTGCCGACCAAGGGCCGCAAGACTCGTACGAACAAGACGACGGACAAGTTCATCATCCGTTCGCGTCATGCCAGGAAGGCTCGCTAAGCGATGACCCGCTCAGTCTGGAAAGGTCCGTTCGTCGACGGATACCTGCTCAAGAAAGCCGAAGCTGTCCAAAGCGCCGGCCGCAAGGACGTGATCAAGACCTGGTCGCGCCGCTCCACCATCATGCCGCAGTTCGTGGGTCTCACGTTCGGCGTGCACAACGGTCAAAAGCACGTTCCCGTGCTCGTGTCGGAAGACATGGTCGGCATGAAGCTGGGCGAGTTCGCTCCGACCCGCTTCTTCCCCGGCCACGCGGCCGACAAGAAGGCCAAGAGGAAGTAGTCATGTCGAAGCAAGCCAAAGCGCGCCGACTGACTGGCGTCGAAGCGATGTGCAAGGTGCGGACGCTCCGCACCAGCGCCCGCAAACTGAACCTGGTCGCCCAGTCGATCCGCGGCCTCAAGGTGCAGCGGGCGCTGAACGAACTCGAGTTCAGCCACAAGCGCATCGCCAAGGACGTCCGCAAGGCGCTCTACTCGGCGATCTCCAACGCCGAGAACAACCACAACCTCGACATCGACTCCCTGGTCGTTTCCGAGGCCTTCGTGGGCAAGAACCTGGTCATGAAGCGCTTCTCCGCCCGTGCGCGGGGTCGTGCATCGCGTATCGAGAAGCCGTTCAGCGAGATCACCATCGTGGTCCGCGAACTGGGTGAGGCCGCCTGATGGGTCAGAAAGTCAATCCGGTCGGGCTTCGGCTCGGCATCAACCGCACGTGGGACAGCCGTTGGTTCGCCGACGGCGCCGACTACGGCCGCCTGCTGCATGACGACATCAAGGTCCGCCGCGCGCTGAAGAAGCGCCTGTACCAGGCCGGCGTGTCGCGCATCATCATCGAGCGTCCGCACAAGAAGTGCCGCATCACCATCTATGCCGCGCGCCCTGGCGTGATCATCGGCAAGAAGGGCGCGGACATCGACAAGCTGCGCAAGGACATCGCGGCGATGACGGAAGGCGAGGTTCACCTGAACATCGTCGAAATCCGCAAGCCCGAGACCGACGCCCAGCTGGTCGCTGAGAACATCGCCCAGCAGCTCGAGCGCCGCGTGGCTTTCCGCCGCGCCATGAAGCGCTCGATGCAGTCGGCCATGCGGCTTGGCGCCAAGGGCGTCCGGATCAACGTTTCGGGCCGCCTCGGCGGCGCGGAAATCGCCCGGATGGAATGGTACCGCGAAGGCCGCGTGCCGCTGCACACCCTGCGCGCCGACATCGACTACGGCTTCACCGAAGCCAAGACGACCTACGGCATCATCGGCGTGAAGGTCTGGGTGTTCAAAGGCGAAGTGCTCGAGCACGACCCGATGGCTCTCGACAAGCGTCTGGGCAGCGAAAGCGGCCCGGCCGGTGAAGGCGGCGGTCGTGACCGCTCCGGCGACCGCCCCGACCGCGGCCCGCGCCGCGATCGGCGCGAGCAGGCGAACGCCTAGGGATTAGATCATGCTGTCTCCGAAAAAGACCAAGTACCGCAAGCAGTTCAAGGGCAAGATCCATGGGGTCGCCCGGAGCGGCTTCACGCTGAACTTCGGCTCCTATGGGCTGAAGTCGGTGGAACCGGAACGCATCACCGCGCGCCAGATCGAAGCGGCTCGTCGGGCGATCACTCGCCAGATGAAGCGCCAAGGTCGCGTGTGGATCCGGATCTTCCCGGATGTGCCGGTCACCGACAAGCCGGCCGAAGTGCGGATGGGCAAGGGCAAGGGCGCTGTCGAATACTGGGCCGCCCGCGTCCACCCGGGCCGGATCATGTTTGAAATCGATGGCGTGCCGGACGACGTGGCCCGCGAAGCTCTGCGCCTCGGCGCGGCCAAGCTTCCGGTGAAGACACGCATCGTCGCCCGTATCGACGCCGCCGCGGAGCACGCGTGATGAAGATCGAAGAAGTCCGCGGGCTCACGCCCGACCAGCTTTCCGAGACGCTGATCAACCTGAAGAAGGAGCAGTTCAACCTGCGCTTCCAGAAGGCGACCGGCCAGATCGAGAAGACCCACCGTGTGGATCAGGTGCGCAAGGATATCGCGCGCATCAAGACGATCCTGCGGACCAAGCAGGCGCAGGCCTGAGGAGACAACGCAGATGCCGAAACGAATTCTCGAGGGCGTTGTCGTCTCCGACAAGGGCGACAAGACGGTGGTGGTGAAGGTCGAACGGACCTTCCTGCACCCGGTGCTGAAGAAGACCGTCCGCCGGTCGAAGAAGTACCACGCCCATGACGAGGCCAACGTCTACAAGGCCGGCGAGGCCATTCGCATCATCGAGTGCGCGCCGAAGTCCAAAACCAAAACCTGGGAGGTGCTGCCCAAGGGCGTCGCCGACCAGAAGCAAGCGTAAGGGATCAGACCATGATCCAGATGCAAACTAACCTGGACGTCGCCGACAACTCCGGCGCCCGCCGAGTCATGTGCATCAAGGTGCTGGGCGGTGCGGGTCGTCGCTACGCCGGCGTCGGTGACAAGATCGTCGTCTCCGTGAAGGAGGCGATCCCGCGCGGCCGCGTGAAGAAAGGTGATGTGCTGCAAGCCATTGTCGTTCGCACGTCCTCGGCCATCAAGCGCAAGGACGGTTCGGTGATCCGCTTCGACAAGAACGCGGCGGTCATCGTGAACAAGCAAAGTGAGCCGATCGGCACGCGGATCTTTGGCCCGGTTCCCCGTGAACTGCGCGCGAAGAACCACATGAAGATCATTTCGCTCGCGCCTGAGGTGCTGTGATGGCCGCGAAGATCAGAAAAGGGGACCGCGTCGTGGTCCTCACCGGCAAGGACAAGGGCCGTCAGGGCTCCGTCCTGAAGGTGCTCCCGAAGGAATCCCGCGTCGTCGTGGAAGGCCTGAACATGGTTCAGCGCCACACCCGTCCGTCGCAGGGCGACCCGCAGGGCGGCATCAAGAACAAGGAAGCGCCGCTTCACGTGTCGAACGTGGCCGTCGTCGACTCCAAGGGGAAGGCGACCCGCGTCGGCTTCCGCATGGAAGGCGACAAGAAGGTCAGGTTCGCCAAGACGACCGGCGAGGTGGTCAATGGCTGAGCAAGCATACGAACCGAGACTGAAGACCGAGTACAAGTCGCGTATCCGCGGCGTGCTCAAGGAGCAGTTCGGCTACACCAACGAGATGCAGATCCCCAAGCTGGACAAGATCGTCCTGAACATGGGCATCGGCGAATCCGTGGCCGACTCCAAGAAGGTCAACGCGGCCATGGCCGACCTGGCGAAGATCGCCGGTCAAAAGCCTGTGCCGACCAAGGCCCGCACGTCCATCGCCGGCTTCAAGCTGCGCGAAGGCATGGTGATCGGCGCCAAGGTGACGCTTCGCAAGGAGCGCATGTATGAGTTTCTGGACCGGCTGATCACCATCGCGCTTCCGCGCGTGAAGGACTTCCGGGGCCTGAAGCCCACCTCGTTCGACGGTCGCGGCAACTTCGCCATGGGCCTTCGCGAACACATCGTGTTCCCGGAGATCAACTACGACCAGATCGACCAGATGTGGGGCATGGACATCATTGTCGCCACGACTGCGAAGTCCGATGACGAAGCGCGCGCGCTTCTGAAGGAATTCCAGTTCCCGTTCACTCAGGCTCAGGCCTAAGGGCGGGAAGGAAAGAACAGATGGCAAAGAAAAGCGCCGTTAATCGCAATCTGAGGGTCCAGGCCCTGGTCAAGCAATACGCCGTGAAGCGCGATGCGCTGAAGGCTATCGCGGTCGACGAAAGCCTGCCGCTCGAAGAACGTTTTGAAGCCCGACTGAAGCTGGCGGAACTGCCGCGCAACTCGTCCAAGACCCGCATCCGTAACCGGTGCCAGGTCACGGGCCGTCCGCGCGCCTACTACCGCAAGCTGAAGATGAGCCGGATCTCCCTGCGCGACCTCGGGTCGGCTGGTCTGATCCCCGGCCTCGTCAAGTCGAGCTGGTAGGAGGGTCCCGCAATGGTCAACGACCCCATCGGCGATCTGATCGCCCGTATCAAGAACGCCGCCATGCGTGGCCGCTCGAAGGTCAACACGCCTGCATCGAAGATGCGCGCGCGTTTGCTCGACGTGCTGGCCGACGAAGGCTACATCCGCGGCTACCACCTGGTTGAGAAGCCCGGTGCGTTCCCCGAGTTCGAAATCGAGCTGAAGTACTTCGATGGCGCTCCCGTCATCGTGGAGATCAGCCGCGTCTCGAAGCCGGGCCGTCGCGTCTATTCGTCGATCCGTGATCTGAAGCCCGTGAAGAACGGCCTCGGCATCTCGATCCTGTCGACGCCGAAGGGCGTCATGTCGGACACGGCCGCGCGCGACGCGAACGTGGGCGGCGAAGTCCTCTGCCGGGTCTACTGATATGTCTCGTATCGGAAAGAAGGCGGTCGCCGTCCCCGCTGGGGTCACGGTGACCCTCGACGGCCAGACGGTGACGGTGAAGGGGCCCAAGGGCCAACTCTCCTGGACCGTGGCCGAAGAAATCGAAGTGAAGCAGGAGGGCGGGGAACTCACCCTGTCCAAGCGCACCGAAGGCCAGCGCGCGCAGGCGATGTGGGGCCTGTCCCGCACCCTGGTCGCCAACATGGTCACCGGCGTGACCGCCGGCTTCGAGCGTTCGCTCGAGCTGGTGGGCGTGGGTTACCGGGCCGCGATGAAGGGCAACGCGCTCTCCATGCAACTCGGCTTCTCCCACGAAGTGGATGTCCCGCCTCCGGCCGGCATCAGCTTCGCCGTGCCCAAGCAGACCGAAATCAAGATCTCCGGTATCGACAAGCAACAGGTCGGCGAGATCGCAGCGCAGATCCGCCGCCTTCGTCCGCCCGAGCCCTACAAGGGCAAGGGCGTGCGCTACGCCGGCGAGCAGGTCCGCCGCAAGGAAGGCAAGAAGAAGTAGGCCATGGCGCTCACCACTCGCGACTCATCTGCGCGCCGCGCGCAACGCAACCGCACGCGGCTGCGTAAGCTGGCCAACGGGCGTCCGCGCCTGTCGGTCTTCCGTTCGTCGAAGAACATCTACGCCCAGATCATCGATGATGAGCGCGGCGTGACGCTCGCCGCCGCCTCATCGCTGGAAAGCGGCGAGAAGACGCAGAAGGGCGCCGACAAGGACGCCGCTGCCCGCGTCGGTGCGCTCGTCGCCCAGCGCGCCATCGAAAAGGGCGTCAAGGACGTCGTGTTCGATCGGGGTGGCTATCTTTATCACGGCCGGGTGAAGGCGTTGGCTGACGCCGCGCGCGAAGCCGGTCTGAACTTCTAAGGAAATCCGATGGCTCGCAGAGACGAACAGCGCGGCGGCGGTCGTAATCGCGAAGAAGAACGCGACAGCGACATCGTCGAGAAGCTGGTGCACATCAACCGCGTCGCAGCCACCGTCAAAGGCGGCCGCAGGTTCTCCTTCGCCGCCCTCATGGTGGTCGGCGATCAGAAGGGCCGCGTGGGCTTCGGTCACGGCAAGGCGCGTGAAGTGCCGGAAGCCATCCGCAAGGCGACCGAAGAAGCCAAGAAGACGATGATCCGCGTGCCGCTGCGCGAAAGCCGCACCCTGCACCACGACGGCAATGGCCGTTGGGGCGCTGGCAAGGTGATGGTCCGCTCGGCGCCTCCCGGCACCGGCGTCATCGCCGGCGGTCCGATGCGCGCGGTTCTGGAAACCCTGGGCGTCCAGGACGTGGTCGGCAAGTCGGTCGGCTCGTCCAACCCCTACAACATGGTGCGCGCGACCTTCGAGGCGCTGAAGGCTCAGTCTTCGCCCCGCCAGGTCGCCGCTAAGCGCGGTAAGAAGGTCTCTGACGTGATCGGCCGCCGTGCCGATGGCGCCTCGACGCCGACCGCCGACGTCGAAGGATAAGCTCGATGGCAACCGTCACCGTTCGTCAGACCGGCAGCCCGATCCGCCGCAAGAAGGATCAGCGCGCCACCCTGGTCGGCCTGGGCCTCAACCGCCCCGGCCGCGTCTCGACGCTGGAGGACACTCCCTCCGTGCGCGGGATGATCGCCAAGGTCGCCCACATGATCGAGGTGGTGAAGGACTGATCCTTCACCGCCGGTCTTCGCCTGAGGACCACCCACACATCAGCCGAGTCGGAGCGCCGCTCCGGCGATTGATCTCCAAGGAGAGGCGCCTATGACCAAGCTCAACGAACTTTCGCCCCGTGAAGGCTCCACCAAGGGCCGCATGCGGGTTGGCCGCGGCCCGGGCTCGGGCAAGGGCAAGACCGCCGGTCGCGGCGTGAAGGGCCAGAAGGCGCGCTCCGGCGTCGCCATCGCCGGCTTCGAAGGCGGCCAGATGCCGCTGCACATGCGCATGCCCAAGCGCGGCTTCAACAGCCTGAACCGCAAGGACTTCGCCGAAGTGAACCTGTGGCGCCTGGAACAGGCGATCGCCGCGGGCAAGCTCGACGCCAAGAAGGCCATCGACGCCGCCGTGCTGATCGCCGCCGGCGTGATCCGCCGCGAACTCGACGGCGTGCGGCTGCTGGGCAAGGGCGAACTGAAGTCCAAGCTCAACCTGACGGTCTATTCGGCTTCGGCTTCGGCCAAGGAAGCCGTCGAAAGGGCCGGTGGCACGCTCACCACCACCAAGAATGAAGCTCCGGCCGTCGAGGCCTAAGCTTCACCTGCGACACTTACGGGCTCGCATGCGGGCCCGGCACGTCCTATCTGAGCAGGACCACGAGTCAGGGGAATTGGTGAATGGCTTCGGCCGCCGAGCAACTCGCAGCCAACATGAACTTCGGCGCCTTCCAGAAGGCGACCGAGCTTCATAAGCGTATCTGGTTCACCCTGATCGCGATGATCGTCTACCGGCTCGGCTGCTACCTGCCGATGCCGGGCATCGACATCAACGCCTTCGCCCAGGCCTTCCAGGGCCCCTCCAAGGGCATCCTGGGCATGTTCA
Source organism: Phenylobacterium sp. (assembly GCA_050729355.1). GTDB lineage: Bacteria > Pseudomonadota > Alphaproteobacteria > Caulobacterales > Caulobacteraceae > Phenylobacterium. The sequence continues at coordinate 10,497 of JBOHKZ010000208.1, forward strand.
ACATGTTCTCGGGCGGCGCCGTGCAGCGCATGGCCGTCTTCTCGCTGAACGTGATGCCGTACATCTCGGCCTCGATCATCGTGCAGCTCATGGGGACGGTCTATCC
>JBOHKZ010000209.1:0-2895 GCA_050729355.1 Phenylobacterium sp.
CCACCGTGTAGACCAGTCGCGAGAGCTTGGAGAGGATCGTCGTCTGGTATCCGCTGCCGGTGCCGATCTCCAGCACGCGGTCGCGCTTGTCGACCTTCAGCGCCTGGGTCATCAGGCCGACGATGAACGGCTGGCTGATGGTCTGGCCGCAGGCGATCGGCAGCGCCGAATCCTCGAACGCGCGTTCCTTGAAGAGTTCCTGCGTGAACAGCGGCCGGGGCGTCGTCTCGATGGCGTTCAGCACGGCCGGCTCGATCACGCCTTGCGAGCGCAGGGCGAGGATCAGGCGGGCGAGCCGCGTCTCGGGCGTATCGTCGTCGTCGTGGTGCTTCGTCGCCATCTCAAACCTTAGGTGGAGCGCCGCCCAGTACGCCCTTGAGGTCATGCACGGTCGGCATGTGCGTCAGGTCGATGTGCAGCGGCGTCACCGATATCCGGCCCTCATAGAGCGCCCGCAAGTCCGTGCCCTCGGCGGGCTTGGAGCGCTCCTGACGGAATCCCATCCAATAGTACTCGCGGCCCCGCAGGTCCGTCCGCTTTTCCGCATGGCGGATGTGCGCGTCTCGGAAGCCCTGGCGGGTCACCTCCACCTCGGTGATCTTCTCGATCGGCCCGTTGGGGAAGTTGATGTTCATCACCACGTCGCGCGGCCAGCCGGTCTCCATCAGCTTCTTGATGATCCCCGGCCCAAAAGCTTCGGAGGGCTCATAGCTGGCGTCGGGCTCGTAGAAACCCATCTGCGACAGCGCGATGCCGGGAACGCCCAGCGCCATGGCCTCGATGGCGCCGGCCACAGTGCCCGACATGGTCACGTCCTCGGCGAGGTTCGCCCCGCGGTTGACGCCGGACAGCACCAGGTCCGGCCGCTTACCCTCGACCAGGGTGTTCAGCCCCATCAGCACACAGTCGGTCGGCGTGCCGGTCGTTGCGAAGCGCCGGTCCCCCAGCTTGCGCACGCGGATCGGGTCGGAAAGCGTCAGCGCCCGGCTGGCCCCCGATTGCTCATACTCCGGCGCGCAGACCCAGACGTCGTCGGACAGCTTGGCCGCGATCCGCTCCAGGGCCGCCAGGCCCTCGGCATGGATGCCGTCGTCGTTGGTCAGCAGGATCCTCAAGAGGCCCGCTCGATCCGCGTCAGGCCCGGCAGGTAGGGTTGCAGGACCTGCGGGATGGAAATGCTGCCGTCCTCGTTCTGGTAGTTCTCCATCAGCGCCACCAGCGTACGGCCGACCGCGAGGCCCGAGCCGTTCAGGGTGTGGACCAGCCGGGTACCCTTCTCGCCCGCCGCCTTGGTGCGGGCGTCCATGCGGCGCGCCTGGAAATCCCCGCAGTTGGAGCAGGAGCTGATCTCGCGGTAGCGCCCTTCCGACGGCAGCCAGACCTCCAGGTCGTAGGTCTTGCGCGCGGAGAAGCCCATGTCGCCGTTGCACAGCAGCATGGTGCGGAACGGCAGTTCCAGCCGCTTCAGCACCGCCTCGGCGCAACCGACCATGCGCTCGTGCTCGGCGTCGGACTGGTCGGGCGTGGTGATCGAGACCAGCTCGACTTTGTAGAACTGGTGCTGGCGGATCATGCCGCGGGTGTCGCGGCCAGACGCGCCCGCCTCGGCGCGGAAGCTGGGCGTCAGGGCCGTCAGCCGCAGCGGCAACTCTTCTTCCGGCGTGATCTGTTCGCGCACCAGGTTGGTAAGCGACACCTCGGCGGTCGGGATCAGCCAGCGGATCTCCGGCGCCTCTTCCAACGGCACGTCGGAGAGCGCCCGGGTGTTCTCGAGGCCCGGGATCGCCACGAACTGGTCGTCGGAGAACTTCGGAAGTTGGCCGGTCCCGAACATCGCCTCGCTGCGCACCATCAGCGGCGGCGAGACCTCGGTGTAGCCATGTTCGCGCGTTTGGATGTCCAGCATGAACTGGCCGAGCGCGCGTTCGAGCCGGGCGAGATTGCCTTTCAGCACGACGAACCGCGCGCCGCTCATCCGGGCCGCGGCCTCGAAGTCCATCAGCTTCAGGTCCTCGCCGAGCGTGGCGTGGTCCTTCGGCGCAGCGATGGCGTGGGGTTCGCCCCAGCGGCGCACCTCGACGTTGTCGTGCTCGTCCTTGCCCGTCGGCACATCCGGCGCCGGGACGTTGGGCAGGCCCGCGACGATGGCCTGCAGCGCGCTCGACGCGGCCCGCTCAGCCTCCGTCTCGCTGGCGATGACGCCCTTCAGACCCTCGACCTCGGCCATCAGGCGTTGCGCCTCGGCCTCGTTCTTCTGGGCCTTGGCCTGGCCGATCTTCTTGGAAGAGTCGTTGCGCGCCGCCAGCGCGGTCTGCACCGCCGTCTGAGCGCCGCGCAGCTTGGTGTCCAGCGCCAGGATCTCGGCCACGCGGCCCGACGAGCCCTTCGCCGCCCAGGCCTTTTCGTAAAGCTCCGGGTTTTCGCGGATGGCTCGGATGTCGTGCATGGTGGCCGCTAGGTGGGAGGGAAGCGGCTCTCTCTAGAGCGCGTCGGCGGAGGGGGAAAGCCCTGCGACGGCTAGTGTGGCGATTCCGAAATTCGCCTGAGCCTGTGGCAAGCACCGAGCGAATTTCGGAATCTCCAGCCACACTAGAGAGTCTAGACTTTCTAGTGTGCTTCTTTGGATTTGAAGTTCGCTCTCCGCCAGGTCCATCGCTAAGGCGAACTTCAGATCCAGCACACTAGATGACCGCAACGTCCGTTCCCGCCTCTTCCTTGAGCCGGCGGCGCTCGATGATCCACACGCACCAGATCGAGATTTCGTAGAGCAGGATTATCGGGAGCGCGAGCAGGGTCTGGCTGATCGGATCGGGAGGCGTGACGATAGCGGCCACCACGAAGACGCCGACGATGGCGTAGCGGCGGCCGGTGCGCAGCATCTTCGAATTCACGATC
>JBOHKZ010000210.1:0-13512 GCA_050729355.1 Phenylobacterium sp.
GCTCTTTGAGGATCAGTACCTGATCGTCATCGACAAGCCGCCCGGCATGGCCGTCCACCCGGCGCCCGGCAGCGAGAGCGGCACCCTGGTCAACGCCCTGCTGCACCACTGCGGCGAAAGCCTCTCCGGCATCGGCGGCGTGGCCCGGCCGGGCATCGTCCACCGTATCGACAAGGACACCTCCGGCATCGTCGTGGTCGCCAAGACCGACGCCGCCCACCACGGCCTCTCGGCGCTCTTCGAGGCCCACGACATCGACCGGGTCTATGTGGCGCTCACCCGCGGCGCGCCGACGCCGGCCTGGGGCAAGATCGAGGGGAACATCGCGCGCTCCCCCCACGACCGGAAGAAGATGGCGCTGGTGAAGGCCGGCGGACGCCACGCCGTCACCCACTACAAGACCGAACGCGCCTTCGGGCCGGCCGCCAAGCCGCTGGCGGCTCGCCTCGCCTGTCAGCTGGAGACCGGCCGCACCCATCAGATCCGCGTCCACCTGGCTTCCAGGGGCTGCCCGTGCCTCGGCGATCCGACTTACGGTTCCGGCCCGCCCGCCGAGCCGGTGCGCAAGGCCATCGCCGAGGCCGGCCTCGCCCGCCAGGCCCTGCACGCCGCCGTGCTCGGCTTCGTCCATCCGATCACCGGCGAGACCCTGCGTTTCGAGAGCCCGCTGCCGCCCGACATGGCCGCCCTGGAGGTCCTGCTGGGGAAACTCTGAGGGCTCCGCGCAGTCCTGGCGTGAGGCGCCGTGAGAAGATGTGAGAATCGGCCCTGCAGAGCTTTCCTGTGACCCTTGTGAGATATCATCGCCTTGATGACGCCCACATCCAGGGATAGAAAGCCCGACTAGAGCAGTAGGACATTCCGGGTCGTTCTCCCAGCGACCTTTCGCCGTCGCAACCTCGTACATATCTAACAGGTTGAGGGGGGCAGATGGCCTTGACGCGCGGCTTGGCGCGCAGGTCCGGACGTCCAGGAATTGAGGGGATTACCAAATGGCCGCAAGCGCCCTGGCTGTGATGTCGCCCGATGGCGGGCTCAGCCGTTATCTTTCAGAAATCCGCAAGTTCCCGATGTTGGCCAAGGACGAGGAGTTCATGCTCGCCAAGGCCTGGCAGGAACACGAAGACCCCGAGGCGGCGCACCGCCTCGTCACCAGCCACCTGCGTCTCGTGGCCAAGATCGCCATGGGCTATCGCGGCTACGGCCTGCCGATCGGCGAGGTGATCTCCGAAGGCAACGTCGGCCTGATGCAGGCGGTGAAGAAGTTCGACCCGGACCGCGGCTTCCGCCTGGCGACCTACGCCATGTGGTGGATCCGCGCCTCGATCCAGGAATACATCCTGCGGTCCTGGAGCCTGGTGAAGATGGGCACCACCGCCGCCCAGAAGAAGCTGTTCTTCAACCTGCGTAAGGCCAAGAGCGAGATCTCGGCCCTGCAGGAGGGCGACCTGCATCCCGACCAGGTCTCGACCATCGCCACCAAGCTGGGCGTGCTCAACGAGGAAGTCATCTCGATGAACCGCCGGCTCAGCGGCGGCGACGCCTCGCTGAACTCCCCCATGCGGGCGGACAGCGAGAGCGAGTGGCAGGACTGGCTGGTGGACGACGTCACGCCCAGCCAGGAGACGGTCGTGGCCGACACCCAGGAAAAGACCCTGCGCATGGGTCTGCTGGAAGACGCCATGACCGAGCTCACCGACCGCGAGCGTCACATCCTGACCGAACGCCGGCTGAAGGACGATCCGACCACCCTGGAAGACCTCGCCTCGCAATATGGCGTCAGCCGCGAGCGGGTCCGCCAGATCGAGGTCCGGGCGTTCGAGAAGCTGCAGAAGTCGATGAAGGCCGCGGCCACCGATCGGAACCTGATCGAGGCCTAAAGCCAGGCTTCACCGAAACGGCCAAGAGGTCGGGGCTGCAAAGCCCCGGCCCCTTTTTCGTTGGTCGCGGCGCGGAGCCGCGCTCAGGTCAATTCGAAGCGCTGTTGGACTTGCTGACCGCGATCGTCACTGTCACCCGGCGCGCCTCGGCGGCGTTCGCCGGCGGATCCGGATCCTGCGCGACCGGCGCGTCGCCCAGGGCGGCGGTGGGTATGAAGTTGGCCGGCGAGATCCCGGCGGACTTCATCAGGTATTGTTTGACGTTGACCGCCCGTTGCGCGCTCAGCCGCTCGTTGGCGGCGGCGTTGCCGCTCGTATCGGCGCGGCCGACGACGGCCAGGCGATAGGCGCCCTTGATCGCCTTGGCCTGGGTCGCGATGTTGTCCAGGCTCTGCTTGCTCTCGTCCGTCAGGGCGGCGCTGCCCACCGCGAAGAACACCTTCGTCCGGCCCGCCGGCACGAGCAGCCCGACATTGTCGATGCGCTCCGAGTTCGCCGCGATCCCCGCGGCGTTCTTTTCGACGTTGGCGTCGGTCGTGCTGAGACCTGCCTCGATCTGCCGCGCGGTCTTCAGGTCGCTGTTCTTGAACGAGATGTCGGTGGCGACGGTGTCCGAGCCCTCCTGCATGGTCGTCATCTCGACGGCCAGGCCTCGGATCAGGTCGGTCGGCGGGTGGCTCTCGCCGCGGACGCCGAGCGCCCCGCTGGTGCCGCGGATCTTGGTGCCGTCCGTGAGCTTCACCTTGGTGTCGCCGCTCGCCGATCTGACGACGATGGTGTTCCCGTCGTGCGAAGTGATCATGCCCTTCAGCGGAACGGCGTCCTGGCTTAGCGCGGCGCCCGGCGCGGCAATCAGAATGGCCGCAAACATCGCCAGCGCGGCTTGTCTGGCCTTGATCGTCTTCATCGTCGCATCCTCCTCGCCGACGCCCGCGGGCCCGCCCCCTGGGCTGGGACTTTGCGGGAGACCGCCAATGTGGCGTGGCTTCGAGAGGTCGGCGTAACGCCGCGCGCCTGAGGGCGGTATCGGGTCAGGACCTAGGGCGAAGGTGCAGACAACCCGAAGGGAGCGGTCTAGGCCGCGAAGGCCTCGGCTTCGTCGTCCTTGGGCATGTAGGCCAGCAGCGGCGCGGCGCGCAGTTGCAGCTGTTCCTTGTCGTAGGGCGCGCCCTTGGCTTCGATCTCGTTGAGGTAGCGGCCCAGATCGATGGCCGCCGTCGTGAGTTTCAGGTCAGCCACGGCCATCCCGGCCTTCTGCAGGTCCGAGGCCTGGACCAGCATCGAGCGCATCGCCTGTTCCGGATCGAGGTCCACCGCCGCGATGGAGGAGCGCAGGATCTTCAGCGCCTGGGCCAGGCGCGCGGCGTCCGGAGTCACCTGGGCGTCGGAGCGGCGCTTCAGCGGGCCGGAGTAGTCCCCGGAGTTGAACCGGCGCCGGTCGGGGCCGATGTAGCCCACCGCCTCCACCCAGTCGCGCTGGCGAAGCGTCACCGCCTCGAGTCGGCGCAGCAGGTCCTTCATCGTGAAGGGCTTGCGCAGGAATTCGTGCACGCCGGCGTCGCGCGCACCGAGAATGCCGGCCGCGGTGGCTTGGCTCGTCACCATGATCACCGGCGCATAGCGGCACTTCAGCCGGCTGCGGCGCAGTTCGCGGGTGAAGGCCGCGCCGTCCACGCCACCCGCGGCCATCTCCACGAAGATGATGTGCGGGTCGTAGCTGGCCACCATGCTGATGGCCTTCTTGTTGGTCTCCGCGACCCAGACCTGGCTGTGGGCGACGTTGCGCATCAGTTCGCCGGTGAAGCGCGCGCTGTGGGGCTGCGGATCAACGACCACCACCCGTTGCAGCATGGGGCTCATGGCCTTGATGGTTTTGGCTTCGGCGTCGAACAACGTGGCAGCTCCGGACCTGTCCCACATCAGTACAATGCCGGAAGTAAAGAACGGCTTGACGATAACGACGGTCGGCGGATCGCTTTCTGGTTGAAATTTCCAGCGCTTAGGACCGCTGAGCGTTACATGGACTCCGGTTAATCCGGCCGGCCACCCGCACGCTTGGATTGAGCCTCTCCCCAGCCCTAGTCCTGGAACGGGTCCCGCACGAGGATGGTGTCGTCGCGGTCGGGGCTGGTGGAAAGCAGCGCCACCGGGGCTCCGATCAGTTCCTCGATCCGCCGCACATACTTCACCGCGCTGGCCGGCAGGTCGCGCCAGGAACGGGCTCCCTGGGTGGTCTCGCTCCACCCTTCCATCTCCTCGTAGACCGGCGTCAGCGCCGCCTGCGCCTTCAGACCGGCGGGCAGATAACCGATCTCCTTTCCATCCAGCATGTAGCCGGTGCAGATCTTCAGGGTCGGCAGGCCGTCCAGCACGTCGAGCTTGGTGAGCGCGATGCCGCTGATGCCGTTCAGCGCCACCGATTGTCGCACCAGCGCCGCGTCGAACCAGCCGCAGCGGCGGCTACGCCCGGTCACCGTGCCGAACTCCTTGCCCACCGTGCCCAGGTGCTGGCCGACCTCGTCGGAGAGCTCGGTGGGGAACGGCCCGCCGCCCACCCGCGTGGTGTAGGCCTTGACGATGCCCAGCACATAGCCCGGCCCCTTGGGCCCAAGCCCGGAGCCCGCCGCGGCCTGGCCGGCCACCGTGTTGGACGAGGTCACATAGGGATAGGTGCCGTGGTCCACGTCGAGCAGCGCGCCCTGCGCGCCTTCGAACAGCACCCGCTTGCCGGACTTCACCAGCTTGTCGAGCAGCAGCCACGCCGGCTGGGCGAACGGGAGGATCTTCGGGGCCATGGCTTCCAGCTCGGCCAGCAGCGCCGCGCCGTCGTATTCCGGCAGGCCAAGACCGCGCCGCAGCGGCCCATGATGCGCCAGAAGCCGATCGATCTTGGCCTCCAGCGCCTCGCGGTCGGCGAGGTCGGCGACGCGGATGGCCCGGCGGCCCACCTTGTCCTCATAGGCCGGCCCGATGCCGCGGCCGGTGGTGCCGATCTTGTTCACGGCAGCGGCCTCGCGCGCCTGGTCGAGATCGCGGTGCAGCGGCAGGATCAGGCAGGCGTTGTCGGCCAGCACCAGCAGGTCCGGCCCGATGGCGACGCCCTGCGATCCCAGCTTCTGGATCTCTTCCAGCAGGTGCCAGGGATCGACGACCACCCCGTTTCCGATGACGGAAAGCTTGCCCTGCACCACGCCCGACGGCAGCAGCGAGAGCGTGTAGACCTGGTTGCCGACCACCAGCGGGTGGCCGGCGTTGTGCCCGCCCTGGAAGCGCACCACCACGTCGGCGCGGTTGGACAGCCAGTCGACGAGCTTGCCCTTGCCCTCGTCGCCCCACTGGGCGCCGATCACGGTCACGTTGGCCATTGTGGATACGATCCCTCCACCTGCCGGGAGAAGACCAGCCGCCCTTCGACAGGTGCTCGGCGGATGGCTTTGATCGATTGTAGCGACCCGCGTTCCCGGGCGCGGCGGTCGTTTAGACCAGCGGGGCCTTCGCCTCAAGCCGTATTCGATTGTCCATGGACCCGCGGGATATCCCGAGCCTCCGCGCGAGCGGGGGCTCCGTCTTCAACACGAAGACCGCCAAGAACACGAAGATCACAAAGACGCCCTGCATTCCGACGCGCCGCCGCCGCCTCCTCGATCCCTTGGTGGCCTTCGTGTTCTTGGTGGTCTTCGTGTTTGAAATAACTTCGGGGCGCTGACGCGCCGCGCTCGGCGCGCTATCAGGCCCTTATGGACATTCCGCGCTTCCACCTGGCCTTCCCGGTCCGCGATCTCGCCGAAGCCCGCGCCTTCTATGGCGACCTGCTGGGCTGCCCGGAGGGGCGATCCAGCGACGAGTGGGTCGACTTCGATTTCCACGGCCACCAGATCGTGGCGCACCTGTCGCCCGGCGAAACGGCCGCCAAGGCCACCAACGCCGTCGACGGCCACGACGTCCCGGTCCGCCACTTCGGCCTCCTGATGGAGCTGCCCGCCTGGGAAGCGCTGGCCGAACGCCTGAAGGCGGCGGGCACGAGTTTCGTCATCGAGCCGCACATCCGCTTCCCCGGCCAGCCGGGCGAGCAGGCGACGATGTTCTTCCTCGACCCCTCCGGCAACGCGCTGGAGTTCAAGGCCTTCGCCAACGACGCCATGGTGTTCGCGAAGTGAGCGTCACCTTCGCCGACATCGAAGCCGCGGCCGCGCGCCTGAAGGGCCACGCCGTCGAGACCCCGCTGATCGAGAGCCCCGCGCTCAACGAGCGTCTGGGCCTGCGGGTGCTGATCAAGCCCGAGACCCTGCAACGGGTCGGCGCCTTCAAGTTCCGCGGCGCCTATAACCGGCTGGTCCAGATGACCCCGGACGAACGCAAGCGCGGCGTCGTCGCCTTCTCCTCCGGCAACCACGCCCAGGGCGTCGCCCTGGCCGCCAAGCTGCTCGGCATGCCCGCGCTGATCGTCATGCCGTCCGATGCGCCGGCGGTGAAGGTCGCGGCCACGCAGGGCTACGGCGCCGAGATCAAGCTCTACGACCGGCTGACCGAGAGCCGCGAGGCGATTTCCGCCGCCGTGGCCGCCGAGCGCGGGGCGATCGTCGTGCCGGCCTTCGACGACCTGGACATCATCGCCGGCCAGGGGACGGTCGGCCTGGAGCTGATGCAGCAGGCCGGCGCGCTGGGCGCCCACCTCGACGTCGTCGTGGCGCCGATCGGCGGCGGCGGGCTGATGGCCGGGACCTCGACGGCCGTGAAGGCGCTCTCGCCCAAGACCGCCGTCGTCGGCGTCGAGCCTGAGCTCTTCGACGACACCCTGCGCTCGCTGCAGGCCGGCCAGCGGATCGTCACCAAGCCCACCACCCGCTCGCTGTGCGACGCGCTGGAAAGCCCCGCGCCGGGCGAACTGACCTTCCCCGTCCTGCAGAAGACCATCGCCGACATCGCGCTCGTCTCCGACGCCGAGGTCGCCGAGGCCATGCGCTACGCCTTTTCGACCCTCAAGCTGGTGGTCGAGCCCGGCGGCTCGGTGGGCCTGGCCGCCCTGCTGGCCGGCAAGGTGAAACTGTTCGGCGGCAAGACCGTCGGCCTCGTGCTCTCAGGCGGCAACGTCGACCCGGACCTGTTCGCCCGCGTCATACGCGGCGAGCTCTAGCCTCGGGATTCGACCTACAAGAACATAGTCATCCCGGACGGCCGAAGAGCCGATCTGGGACCCAGGAGCCAAGCGCACTGCATCTGCCCCGGCTCACCGCTTTGCGGCGTCCGGGATGACAGACTTAGGAGCTTGTGTGTCGAGTCATCACCTTAAGGCCCGCTTCACCGACGCGGCCTAGCCTTGAGGCATGAGCATCGCCCCCATCGCGCCGATCGGGCCGACGGCCGCCGCGCTGCGGGTGCAGGTGATCAGCCCCGTCGAGACCGAGCTGATGGCCGCCGTGGGCGCGGCTCAAGCGCAGGAGGCGCTGGCGCCGGACGCCTTACCCGCCGCCCAGCCCGCACCGCCCCTCCCAAGCCCTGTCCGAAAGGCCGTGGACGCCGCCCGCGCCGACGCCGCGGGCCGCCAGGCGAGCCTCGCGCCGCTCTTCGCCGACCTCGCCGAGGCCCTGAACGCGCCTGACCTGCCCGCGCCCACCAAGGCGGCGATCGGCCAGCTCCTCGCCCTGCGGACCGCCTTCGCCGCGCCCCTGACCGCCGAGACCATCCGCCAGGCCGTCGCCCAGTCCGGCCTCTTCCTCGAGGCGCATGTGCGGGAGGGCGAGGCCGATCAGCCGGACCTCAAGGCCGCGCTCCTCACCCTGCAGCGCGCCCTGGCCGCCGCTCCCTCCACCGAGACCGCGCGGACCACTCGGCCGCTCGCCACGCCGCCGCCAGTCCGCGAAGCGGGCCTGACGCCGCAGCCGGTTGCGCCTGCCACCCTGTCCGCCAGCGACGCCACGCCGGTCATCGTTGCGCGCCTGGCCCGCGAGGTGGACCAGGCGGTCGCCCGCCAGACCCTGCATCAGCTCGCCTCCTTGCCGGACGGCCAGGCCCCGTCCTGGCTGTTCGAGCTGCCGGTCGCCACGCCGCACGGTACGGCTGTCGCCCAGTTCGAGATCGACCGCGACGGCCGCCAGTCCGGAACCGCGGCGGGGCCGGAGACCTGGCGGGTGCGGTTCTCCATCGACATCGAGCCGCTCGGGCCGGTGCACGTGCACCTGGGGCTCCACGGCGACCGCGCGTCCGTCACTGTCTGGGCCGAGCGAGAGGACGGGCTGGCTCGCCTGCGCAGCCTGGGCGCCGAACTCTCGCAGGCGCTGCCGGCCGATGTGGTCTTCCATCCCGGGATCCCACGCCGGCCCTTGCCCGAGAACGGCCAGTTCGTGGATCGCGCCCTGTGACGCCGCCCGACAAGACCCCGCTTGCCGTCGCCCTGACCTATGAGGCCCCGCACGCGCCGCGCGTCGTCGCCGTCGGCCGCGGCGAACTCGGCCAGAAGATCATCGACACCGCGCGCGAGCACGGCGTGCCGCTGGAGACCAACGCGCCGCTTGCCGAGGCGCTCTCCACCATCGAGCTGGAGACCGAGATCCCTGAGCAGCTCTATGAAGCGATGGCGGTGATCCTGGCCTTCATCCTGCGCGCCTCGCAAACCCCGCCGGCCCTGCCGCTCAGGCCCTGAGCGCCTCATTACGCGATCGAAGCTGTCATCCCGGACGGCCGAAGAGCCGATCCGGGACCCAGGGCCAAGCGCACTGCACCCGCCCATGGGTCCCGGCTCACCGCGTCGCGGTGTCCGGGATGACATCCATTGGTGCGCAGGCGCCTAGCTCGGCTTCATCTTCCGCGAACTGAAGTAGCGCGCGATCGGCCGGTCCAAGCCACTGGGGGCCGCCAACGCCACATAGCCGTCGGGGCGCAGGAGGTAGGCCGCGTTGCGCTGCAGGCCGGCCTTCTCGGCCGCGGCGGTCCAGCGGTGAGGGTGCAGCGTCACCCCGTTCATGGCGCACCAGTCCTTCAGGTTCTGCCGCACCTCGCCGTGCACCTCGACGTGCCAGCTGCGCGGATCCAGTCCCTCGTAGTTGTCGCCCGAGGCGGTCTCGACCCAGGGCATGCGCTCGCCACCCCGCACCCGCCCGGCCGAGCCGGCGCTGAGCGCGCTCCCACGGTAGGCGACGCCGATCTGCGAGATCGTCCGGAACATCAGCGCCCGCACCGCCGCCAGCCGCACCGCCAGGCTCACGACGATCGGGAAGATCCGGGTCCGCACCACCTGTGCGAACCGGCTGGGGCTGGTGGCGACGGTGAAGACCTCGTCCGTTGTCGCCACCAGCCGGACCGCGAACGCGCGGCGTTCCGCCTGGTAGGTGTCGAGCAGGTCGTCCTGCGCCCGCCCCTGCAGCACCGCGGCCAGCTTCCAAGCCAGGTTGATGGCGTCGCCAAGCCCGGTGTTCATCCCCTGCCCGCCCGCCGGGCTGTGGATGTGCGCCGCGTCGCCGACGATGAAGGCTCGGCCTTTGCGGAAATTCTCGGCGACCCGGTGGTGCACCCGGTAGGTCGAGAACCAGTGCACGGTCTCAATTCTGAGCTTCATGCCGTCGATCGCCGCGCGGCTGACATCGTCGAAGGTCAGCGTATCCGGGTCAGCCCCGGTGTCGGCCACCGTGCCGATAAGTCGGGCCCGTCCTCGTCCCTTCAAGGGGAAGATCGCCAGGAAGTCGGCGGTATCCAGGTCGACGTGCAGTTCGCCGTCCAGCGCCGGACCGGATCCCTCGATGTCGGCCACATAGAAGAGGTGGGCGTAGGTCCCGCCGGGAAACTCGCCAGCCACCTGCTTGCGCACCATCGAGTGCGCGCCGTCGCAGCCCGCGATGTAATCCGCCTCGCAGGTCTCTCCGCCAACCGTCGCCGAGACGCCGCCGGCGGTCTGCGAGAAGTCCGTGACCTCGACGCCGCGCTCGACCTTGACGCCCATTTCGGCCAGGCGGCCTTCCAGCATCCGCTCGTGCTCGTCCTGCGGGTACAGCGTCACATAGGGATAGGGACTGAGACCCTGGCCGATGGGTCCGAACAGCGCCTGCGCCACGCGCCGGCTGTGGACCCAGAAGTTGGCAGCGGCCACCCGTCGGCCGCATTCCACCACCGCCTCGTCGAGGCCGAGCTGGCGATAGAGCTCCAGCGTGCGCGCCTGCACCGCCACCGCCCGCGAGGTCGTACCCGCCTGCGCCAGCCTGTCGACGATGCGCACCTTGACGCCGAGATGGGTCAGCCAGAGCGCCAGGACCAGGCCGGTGGGACCGGCGCCGACGATCAGGACCTGGGTGCGGGACATGGACCTTCCAGAGCTAGAGCCGGTCCTCCGGCGCCAGGCGCGACGTTGCTTCGCGCGGCGTCACCAGCTTGGCAAGGCGGGGCTTCAGCCACTGTTCGAAGTCGTCGACGAACTCATAGACCACCGGCACCAGCACGAGCGAGAGCACTGTCGAGGTGATCAGGCCGCCGATCACCGCGACCGCCATCGGCTGGCGGAACTCCGCGCCCTTCTCCAGGGCGAAGGCGGTGGGCAGCATGCCGGCCATCATGGCCAGCGTGGTCATTACGATCGGACGCGCCCGCTCGCGGCAGGCCTCGATCAGCGCCTCGCGCTGGCTCATGCCCTCGCGCTCGCGCTCGATGGCGTATTCGACCAGCAGGATCGAGTTCTTCGCCGCTAGGCCCAGCAGCATCAGGAAGCCGATCAGCGAGGGGATCGACAGCGACAGATTGAAGGCCAGTAGGCCGAGGAACGCCCCGCCCACCGCCAACGGCAGGGCCGACAGAATGACGCCCGGCTTGAAGAAGCTGCGGAACAGCAGGACCAGCACGCCGTAGATCATCGAGACGCCGGCGAAGATCGCCAGGCCGAAGCCCGCGAATAGCTCCTGTTGCGCCTCGGCGTTGCCGGTGGCGGCCGGGGCCACCCCGGGCGGCAGGTGCTGCATGATCGGCAGCTTCTTCACCGCCGCCGTCGCGTCGCCCAGTTCCGCGCCGTTCAGCTCGGCCTGGATGGTGATCTGCCGCTGGCGGTTCAGGCGCTCGATGCGCGCGGGGCCCGCCTGGAAGTCGACGTCGGCGACGGAGTCCAGCGTCGTGGAGCCGCCGTTCGCCGTCGGCACGCGGAGCGAGCGGATGCGTTCGATGTCAGCCCGGGCGTCAGCCGGCAGGCGGATGCGGATCGGGATCCGCCGTTCGCCCTCGTTCAGCTTCGGCACATTGGCTTCAATGTCGCCGACCGTGGCCACGCGGACGATCTGCGAGATCGCGTCCACCGAGACGCCAAGCCTCGAGGCCTCGTCGGTGCGCGGGCGGATGACCACTTCGGGCCCGACCGGCGGCGTGGAAGGCCGCGGATCGGCGACCTGCTTCAGGGTCCGCATCTGGCGTTCCAGCTCAAGCGCCGCACGCTGCAGGTTGGCCGGGTTGTCGCCGGCCAGGATCTGCTGGAAGCCGGCGATGCCCTGGAAGTCCAGGAAGCTCACCCGCACGTCGGGGATGTCGCGCAGGCCCTGGCGGAAGCGGTCCTTGATCTCGTCGCCCGACGAATGGCGCTTGGGGTCGAGCAGGATAGTGACCGTCCCGTCGCGCAGGTCGCCGCCGCCGCCGCCGAACGAGCCCGGCCCGAAGCTGGTCGCCGTCGAACCGATCTGGATGAACACGTCCGCGATGTCGGGCTTGCCGGCGAACAGGGTGTTCAGGCGCCGAGCGGTGTCTTCCATGTCCTCGACGGTCGCGCCGGGCGGACCCTGCACCTTCACATAGATGTAGTCGGGGTCGCCGGCCGGCTGGAAGCCCTTGGGCAGCAGCGGCACCAGCATGATCGATCCGAAGAAGATCACCCCGCCGATGATCGAGGCGATGATCCGGTGGTCCAGCGCCCAGTTCAGTACATTGGGATAGAGCCCCGTGAACGGCTTGCGCTCGTGCGCGGCCTTCGCGGGCTTCAGCAGGTAGGCGGCCATCAGCGGCGTCAGCAGCCGCGCCACCACCAGCGAGAAGATCACCGCGACCGAGACGGTCAGGCCGAACTCCTTGAAGAACTGGCCCGGAATGCCCGGCATGAAGCTGACCGGCGTGAACACCACGACGATGGCCATGGTGGTCGCCACGACCGCCAGTCCGATGGCGTCGGCCCCTTCGATCGCGGCCTGGTAAGGCCGGACCCCGCGGGCCACGCGCTTTTCGATGTTCTCGATCTCGACGATGGCGTCGTCGACCAGGATGCCGATGACCAGGGTCAGCGCCAGCAGGGTCACCACGTTCAGCGAGAACCCGGAGATCTTCATCACGAAGAAGGTCGGGATCAGCGACACGGGCATGGCGAAGGCGGTGATCAGCGTCGCGCGCCAGTCGCGCAGGAACAGCAGCACCACCAGCGCCGCCAGGATCATGCCTTCCAGCAGCACGTGCTGGGTCGCCTTGAAGCTCGCGCGGGTCTCATCGACGGTGGAGAGGATCTTGGTGACCGTGACTCCCGGGTTGGCCTTCACCAGCTGGGCGATCTTGGCGTTCACCGCGTCCTCGGCGGTGACGTCGCTGGCCTCCTTGGTCTTGGCCACCTGGAAGCCCACCACCGGACGGCCGTTCAGCCGCGCGAAGCCGCGCACCTCGGCCGCCCCGTCGCCCACCTGGGCCACGTCGGTCAGCTTCACGAAGCGTCCCGAGCCGGTCGGGATGACCATCTGACGAAGCTGGGCCAGCGTGCCCACCGAGCCCAGCACCCGCAGCGTCTGCTCGCGGCCGCCGACGTTAACCCGGCCGCCGGGCGCGTCGAGCTGCACGCCGCGCAGCGCGTTGTTGACCTGCGCCGCCGTCAGCCCATGCGCGGCCAGCCGGTCAGGGTCGACGATGATGTTGATCTCGCGCGCCACGCCGCCGACGCGGGTGACCTGCGAGACGCCCTTGGCGGTCTGCAGGGTTCGCGCGACCGTGTCGTCCACGAACCAGGAAAGCTCCTCGTCCGACATGGCCGGCGCCGCGATGGCGTAGGTCAGGATCGGGGCCGCGCTGTCGATCTCGACCTGGGTGATGGTCGGCTCGTCGATGTCGCGCGGCAGGATTGCGCGCGTCTGGTCGATCTTCGACCTGACCTCGTCGGTCTTCTTCTGGAGGTCGAGGCCCATCTCGAATTCGATCGAGGTGGTGGAGACCCCCTGGGTCACCGTCGACATGACGTTGTTGACGCCGGAGACGCCGGCGATGGCGTCCTCCACCGGCCGGGTGATCTGGGTCTCCATCTCGCCCGGCGCGGCGCCGTTCTGGGTGACCGTCACCGCCACGATCGGGAACTGGACGTTCGGGTACTGCTTGATCGCCAGGCCGCCGTAGGAAATCCAGCCGGCCAGCACCAGCGCGATGAACAGCACCGCCACCGGGACGGGGTTGCGGATCCCCCAGGCGGAGATCGCGAAGCTTTGCTGGCTGTGCGGCTGGCTCATCGGCGTGCGGGTCCCGTCGCCGCGGCGACCTTGGCGACCGGGGCCGCGGCGCGGTTCGGGCGGACCAGGTCGCCGTCCAGCAGGAAGGCGGCGGCGTTCTGCACCACCCAGGCGCCAGCCGGCGGACCCTTTACCAGTTGCACCAGGCCGTTGCCGCGCTGGCCCGTCTGGATCAGCACGCGCTTGACGCGGTTGTCAGC
>JBOHKZ010000211.1:0-2788 GCA_050729355.1 Phenylobacterium sp.
CGTGAGACCCGAAGCGAAACGACATGCAGAGCCTGAACGACATCCGCAGCCACTTCCTGGACTATTTCCGGAAGAAGGATCACGCCGTCGTCGCCTCGGCTCCGCTGGTGCCGCAGAACGACCCGACGCTGCTCTTCGTCAACGCCGGCATGGTGCCGTTCAAGAACTACTTCACCGGCGCCGAGAACCCGCCCTGGCCGCGCGCGGCCTCGTCGCAGAAGTCCGTCCGCGCCGGCGGCAAGCACAACGACCTGGACAACGTCGGCTACACCGCGCGCCACCACACCTTCTTTGAGATGCTGGGGAATTTCTCGTTCGGCGACTACTTCAAGGAAGGCGCGATCGAATACGCGTGGGAGCTGCTGACCAAGGAGTTCGCGCTTCCGGCCGACAAGCTGCTGGTCACCGTCTACGCCGACGACCTCGTCGCCCCGGTGCTCTGGAAGAAGATCGCCGGCATCTCCGACGACCGGATCATCCGCATCGCCACCGCCGACAACTTCTGGTCCATGGGCGACACCGGCCCCTGCGGCCCCTGTTCCGAGATATTCTACGACCACGGCGACCACATTCCCGGCGGCCCGCCCGGCAGCCCGGACGAGGACGGCGACCGGTTCGTGGAGATCTGGAACCTGGTCTTCATGCAGTACGAGCAGCACGGCGGCGGCGGCGAGCGCACCGACCTGCCGAAGCCCTCCATCGACACCGGCATGGGCCTGGAACGCATCGCCGCGGTCCTGCAGGGCGTGCACGACAACTACGACATTGACCTCTTCCGGGCGATCATCGCGGCCTCGCGCGACCTGGTCGGCGGCGCGGGCGGTTCGTCCAACGGTCCGTCGCACCGGGTGATCGCCGACCACCTGCGCTCCTCGAGCTTCCTGATCGCCGACGGCGTGATGCCGTCCAACGAGGGGCGCGGTTATGTGCTGCGCCGGATCATGCGGCGCGCCATGCGCCACGCCCACCTGCTGGGCGCGGCCGACCCGCTGATGCACCGCCTGGTCCCGACGCTGGTCGAGCAGATGGGCGAGGCCTACCCCGAGCTGAAACGCGCCGAGCCCGCGATCGTGGACACCCTTCGCCAGGAGGAAGAGCGCTTCCGCCGTACGCTCGGCCGCGGCATGGGCCTGCTCGACGAGGCGACCGCGGGCCTGAACAAGGGCGACGTGCTCTCGGGCGAAACCGCCTTCAAGCTCTATGACACCTACGGCTTCCCGCTCGACCTCACCCAGGACGCCGTGCGCGCCAAGGGCCTGACCGTCGACCTGGCCGGCTTCGACGCCGCCATGGCCCGCCAGCGCGAGCAGGCGCGCGAGGCCTGGACCGGTTCGGGCCAGGTGGCCGCGGCGGCCGAGTGGTTCGCCATCCGCGACCGGCTGGGCCCCACCGAATTCACCGGCTACGACGATGCCGAGATCACCGCCGAGCTGCTGGTCCTGGTCGAGGAAGGCCGTGAGATCGACGGCGCGACCAAGGGCGCCAAGGTCCAGGCGCTGTTCGACCGCACCCCCTTCTACGCCGAGAGCGGCGGCCAGGCCGGCGACCAGGGCGAGGTCGAATGGGCCATGGCGGACGGGACGAGCGGCCGCGCCAAGGTCACCGACGTCCAGAAGCTGGCCGGCGACCTGCACGTCCACGACCTGACGATCCTGGAGGGCGCGCTGAAGCCCGGTGACCGGGTGCGCCTGGCCGTGGACGCGGCCCGGCGCGCGGCCACGCGCTCCAACCACTCGGCGACCCATCTGCTGCACGCGGCGCTGCGCAACGTGCTGGGCGCCCACGTGACCCAGAAGGGCCAGATGGTCGACGGCGAGCGCATCCGCTTCGACTTCAGCCACGGCCAGCCGGTCACGCCCGACGAGATCGACCGCATCGAGGCCGAGGTGAACGCCGTGGTTCGTCAGAACCTGCCGGCCGAAACCGAGCTGATGGATCAGAAGAAGGCCATGGCGGCCGGCGCCATGGCGCTGTTCGGCGAGAAGTACGGCGACACCGTGCGCGTGCTCACCCTCGGCCACGCGCTGAAGGGCGACGGCGCCTATTCGGTGGAACTGTGCGGCGGCACCCACGTGGCCCGCACCGGCGACATCGCGATCTTCAAGATCGTCCAGGAACAGGGCGTGGCGGCGGGCGTGCGCCGCATCGAAGCGCTCACCGGCGAGGCGGCGCGCCGCTACCTGCTCGACCAGGCGGCGGTGTCCAAGGGCCTGGCCGACCAGTTCAAGGTGCCTGTCTCCGAGGTCCCGGCGCGCATCGCCACGCTGGAGGCCCAGCGCCGGCAACTGGAAAAGGAACTCGGCGACGCCAAGCGCCAGCTCGCCATGGGCGGCTCCGGCGGCGCGGCTCCGGCCGGCCCGGAAGAGATCGGCGGCGTGAAGGTGCTGGCCCGGGTCATGGAGGGCGTCGGCGGCAAGGACCTGCGTCCCATCGCCGAGGAGTTCAAGAAGCAGCTCCCCGACGGCGTGATCGCACTCGTGGGCTCCGCGGAAGGCAAGGCGGCGGTGACGGTGGCGGTGACCGGCTCGGCCCAGGCGAAGTTCAACGCCGTCGAGCTGGCCAAGGCCGCGGTGGTGGCCATGGGCGGGCAGGGCGCGGGCGGGCGACCGGACTTCGCCCAGGGCGGCGCGCCGGACGGCGCCAAGGCCGGCGAGGGCCTGGACGCCATCAGGGCGGCGCTCGCCGGCTAGCCGTCGGGCTGGGTTTTGGCCTGGCCGGCGGCGTCGTGCGGCGCCGTCGCGCAGGCCATGCGGCCTTCGCCTGAACGATTCGTTTTGAGGTGCGGAAG
>JBOHKZ010000212.1:0-14254 GCA_050729355.1 Phenylobacterium sp.
TTCGAATTCTCGCCCCCGAAGACACCGGAGGCCGAGGAATCCCTGTGGGAGGCGATCCGCCGGCTTGAGCCGCTGAACCCGTCGTTCGTCTCGGTGACCTATGGCGCCGGCGGCTCCACGCGCGACCGCACGCACCGCACGGTGCTGCGGATGCTGAAGGAGACGACGCTGAAGCCGGCCGCGCACCTGACCTGCGTGGAAGCTAGCCGCGGCGACGTCGACGAGGTGATTCAGGATTATTGGGACGCCGGCATCCGTCACATCGTGGCGCTGCGCGGCGACCCGCCCGGCCAGATCGGCGGCGCCTATACGCCGCGCGAGGACGGGTACTGCAACGCCACCGAACTGACGCAGGGCATCCGGGCCATCGCGCCCTTCGAAGTCAGCGTCGGCCTCTATCCGCACATCCACCCGGAAAGCCCGTCCATCGAGCACGACATCGACGTGCTGAAGGCCAAGGTGGACGCGGGCGCGACGCGGGCGATCACCCAGTTCTTCTTCGATATCGACGGCTTCCTGCGGTTCATGGAACGGGTGCGGAAAGCCGGCGTCACCATCCCCATATGTCCGGGCATCATGCCGGTGACCAACTACAAGGGGCTGAAGAAGATGGCGGGCCCGATCGGCATCAAGCTGCCGGGCTGGCTCGAGAACCTGTTCGACGGCCTGGACAAGGATCCGGAGACGCGCCGGCTGATCTCGGCCTCGGTGGCGACGGAAATGTGCGCGCGGCTGGCCGAGGAAGGCTTCAGCGACTTCCACTTCTACACCCTGAACCGCGCCGAACTGGTCTACGCGATCTGCCGCGTGCTTGGCGTGCGTGAACCCGAAACCCCGAAGGAGGCCGCGGCATGACCCGGCAAGACCGCATCGCGGCCCTCAAGGCCGCAGCCAAAGAGCGCGTGCTGATCCTCGACGGGTCCTGGGGCGTGATGTTCCAGAAGCGCGGCCTGACGGAAGAGGACTACCGCGGCGAGCGGTTCAAGGAGCACGTCGGCCAGATGAAGGGCAACAACGACATCCTGTGCCTGACCCGGCCGGATATCGTGGGCGAGCTGCACGACGCCTACTACGCCGCCGGCGCCGACATCAGCGAGACCAACACCTTCTCGTCGACCTCGATCGGCCAGGGTGAGTACGCCCAGGAAGCCGCCGTGCGCGACATCAACCTGGCCGGCGCGCGGATCGCCCGCGAGGTCGCCGACCGCTGGACGGCCAAGGAACCGGGCAAGCCGCGCTTCGTCGCCGGCTCCATCGGCCCGCTGCCGGTGATGCTGTCGATGTCGTCGGACGTGAACGACCCCGGCGCGCGCAAGGTGACCTTCGAACAGGTCTACGTGGCCTATCGCGAGCAGGTGCAGGCGCTGCACGACGGCGGTGTCGACATGTTCCTGATCGAGACGATCACCGACACGCTGAACTGCAAGGCCGCGATTAAGGCGATCCTCGACCTGCAGGACGAAGGCTATGAGCCGCTGCCGATCTGGATCTCGGGCACCATCACCGACCGCTCGGGCCGCACCCTGTCGGGGCAGACGGTGGAGGCGTTCTGGAACTCGGTGCGCCACGCCAAGCCATTCGCCATCGGGCTCAACTGCGCGCTGGGCGCCGACCTGATGCGGCCGCACATCGCCGAGCTGGCGCGGATCGCCGACACCCTGGTCTCCGCCTATCCGAACGCCGGCCTGCCCAACGCCATGGGCGAGTACGACGAGACGCCCGACCAGACCGGGCACCAGCTGCACGACTGGGCCAAGGACGGCATCGTCAACATCCTGGGCGGCTGCTGCGGGACGACGCCGGACCACATCAAGCACGTCGCCGACGAGGTCCGGGGGATGACGCCGCGGCCGATCCCGGAGCGGCCCACGGCCATGCGGCTGGCGGGGCTGGAGCCCTTCGAATTGGTCTAGTTACCAATATCTGTCATCCCGGACGGCCGTAGATCCGATCCGGGACCCAGGGGCCAATGCATTGCGAACGCCCCTGGGTCCCGGCTCTCCGCTGCGCTACGGCCGGGATGACATGAATTTAGAATTGCGGATTTGAATGCGACCCACCTTCATCAACATCGGCGAGCGGACGAACGTCACGGGCTCGGCGAAATTCCGCAAGCTGGTGGCCGAGGGCGACTATCCGGCGGCGCTGAGCGTCGCGCGGCAGCAGGTGGACGCCGGCGCCAGCGTCATCGACGTCAACATGGACGAGGGCCTGCTCGACTCCGTCCATGCCATGAAGACGTTCCTCAATCTGATCGCGGCCGAACCTGACATCGCCCGCGTGCCGATCATGATCGACTCGTCGAAGTGGGAGGTCATCGAAGCCGGGCTGAAGTGCGTCCAGGGCAAGGCGATCGTCAACTCGATCTCGATGAAGGAAGGCGAGGCCAAGTTCATCGAACAGGCCCGCGCCTGCCTGCGCTATGGCGCGGCGGTGGTGGTCATGGCCTTCGACGAGGTCGGCCAGGCCGACACGGCGGACCGCAAGGTCGAGATCTGCCAGCGGGCCTACAAGATCCTGGTGGAGCAGGTGGGCTTCCCGCCGGAAGACATCATCTTCGACCCGAACATCTTCGCGGTGGCGACGGGGATCGACGAGCACAACAACTATGCGGTCGATTTCATCGAGGCCTGCGCGCGGATCAAGGAAAGCCTGCCGTACGCACGGATCTCGGGGGGCGTCTCGAACGTCTCGTTCAGCTTCCGCGGCAACGAGCCGGTGCGCCGGGCGATCCACTCGGTGTTCCTCTACCACGCCATCGCGGCCGGCATGGACATGGGCATCGTCAACGCCGGCGACCTGCCGGTCTACGACGACATCGAGGCCGAGCTGCGCGAGGCCGTCGAGGACGTGATCCTCAACCGGAAGCAGCGGACCAACATCTCCAACACCGAGCGGCTGGTCGACCTGGCGCCCAAGTACAAGGGCGGCAAGAGCGAAGCCAAGGGTCCGAGCCTGGTCTGGCGCGAAGGGACTGTGGGCGAGCGGATCACCCATGCCCTGGTGCACGGCCTGACCGACTTCATCGAGGCCGACACCGAGGAGGCGCGCTCGCAGGTCGCACGGCCGCTGCACGTCATCGAAGGTCCTCTGATGGACGGGATGAACGTGGTCGGCGACCTGTTCGGCGCGGGCAAGATGTTCCTGCCCCAGGTGGTGAAGTCGGCGCGGGTGATGAAGCAGGCGGTGGCCTACCTCGAGCCCTTCATGGAAGCCGAGAAGGCCGGCAAGCCGCGCGAACAGGCGGGCCGGGTGCTGATGGCGACGGTGAAGGGCGATGTGCACGACATCGGCAAGAACATCGTCGGCGTCGTCCTGCAGTGTAACAACTACGAGGTCATCGACCTGGGCGTGATGGTGCCGGCGGACCGGATCCTCGACGAGGCCGTGGCGCATAATGTTGATATCGTGGGGCTTTCCGGGCTGATCACGCCCAGCCTCGACGAGATGGCCTATGTGGCCGGCGAGATGGAGCGGCGCGGGTTCAAGATTCCCCTGCTGATCGGCGGCGCGACGACCTCGAAGACCCACACGGCGGTGAAGATCGAGCCGAAGTACAAGGGCGGCTCGACGACCTATGTGCTGGACGCCAGCCGCGCGGTGGGCGTGGTCTCGGGCCTGCTCTCGCCGACCGAGCGCGACCGGATCCAGGCGGAGACCGCGGCGGAATACGTCAAGGTGCGCGAGCAGTTCGCGCGGGGCCAGGACAAGCGCGCCCGGGCGACGCTGAAGGAGGCGCGCGACAACGCCTTCACCCCGGACTGGACCACCTACACGCCGCCGACGCCGAGCTTCATCGGCACGCGGACGTTCGAGGCCTACGACCTGGCGGACCTGGCCCGGCACATCGACTGGTCGCCGTTCTTCGCCAGCTGGGAGCTGATCGGGC
This sequence comes from Phenylobacterium sp., assembly GCA_050729355.1. Lineage (GTDB taxonomy): Bacteria > Pseudomonadota > Alphaproteobacteria > Caulobacterales > Caulobacteraceae > Phenylobacterium. Next base: position 3,890 of record JBOHKZ010000212.1, read on the forward strand.
GCTATCCGCAGATCCTGGAAGACGACGTGGTCGGAGAGGCGGCTCGCGACCTCTATCGCGACGCCCAGGTGATGCTGCAGCAGATCATCGGTCAGAAGTGGTTCGAGGCGAAGGGCGTGGTCGGCTTCTGGCCGGCCAATTCGGACGGCGACGACATCGTGCTCTACACGGACGAAAGCCGCGAGACCGAGCTTGGGCGCTTCCATTCGCTGCGCCAGCAGATGGCGAAGGACAAGAGCCAGGCCGACGGCGGGCGGGCCAATGTGGCGCTGGCCGACTTCGTGGCTCCGGTGGGAACCCGTCCCGACTGGCTCGGCGGCTTCGCGGTCACCGCCGGACACGGCGAGGCCGAGATCGCCAAGGCCTTCAAAGACAAGGGCGACGACTATTCGGCGATCATGGCCTCGGCCCTCGCCGACCGCCTGGCCGAAGCCTTCGCCGAGGCCCTGCACCGGCGGGTCCGCACCGAGCTTTGGGGTTATGCGCCCGACGAGCCCTTCGACATCGACGCCCTGATCGGCGAGCAATACCGCGGCATCCGACCGGCGGCCGGCTATCCGGCCCAGCCCGACCACACCGAGAAGGCGATGCTGTTCAAGCTGCTGGATGCTGAGAAGGCCACCGGTCTGCAGCTCACGGAGAGCTTCGCCATGTATCCGACGGCGGCGGTCTCCGGCCTTTATTTCTCGCATCCCGAGAGCCATTATTTCGGTGTCGGCCGGATCGAGAAGGATCAGGTCGAGGACTACGCGCGGCGCAAAGGCTGGGATGTGAAGACCGCCGAACGGTGGCTGGCGCCGATCCTGAACTACGACGCCTGATCGACAACCGGCATTGCGCGGACTATTTTCGCAGGAACGGCGAACCTTAGCCGCTGAGCCGCGTTATGGTTTGAATGCGCTCGAAGATTGACGCAACGGCCGCCGATCCTCCTGTTGAACCGGGTGCTGCTGGCGCCTGTACGAGCGAAACGACAGCTTCGATAAGCTATCACCTGCCGGGGCAGTCCGTCAGCGGCGCAATCACCAGCTACTACCTGCTGGAACTCACCGGTCCCGGCATCGTCCGCGACCAGCTCTTCCCGGAATGGACGAACTTCCGGCTGATCCTCTCCGGCGAATGGGAGGCGGATTTCCCTGAGCGCGAGCGCGAGCCCGTGCCGCCCGCCAGCATCACCGGCACGCTGGAGCGCGCGGTCTGGGCGCAGGGCTCGGCCGGGCTGATGGTCGGCGTGGGGCTGATGCCGCAGGGCTGGCCGATGCTCACGTCCACGCCGGCCGACGGCTTCACCGATTGCCTGCGGCCGTTGAGCGATGCGATCGGCCCCGCCGCGGACGTTCTCCACCAGAGATTGAAGGCCGTGAATCGGGCGAAGGAGGGCGACGGGGCCTACTTCAAGATCCTCGACGAGGTGTTCGCCTCGCTGCTCACCAAGGCGCCGGAGGCGGCGATGGTGGCGGCCGCCCACGCCTCCCTGCAGGATCCGCAGGTCCAGACCGTGACGGCCTGGGCATCGGCGCTCGACCTCTCATCACGCCAGCTTGAGCGGTTCTGCTGGCGCTATTTCGGCCTGTCCCCAAAGCGCCTTTTGCGCCGCCAGCGGCTGCTGCGGACCCTGGCGGCGATGCGCGATTCCGGGGGCGGGACGATGTCCCAATTGCTCGATGCGCACTTCTCGGATCAGGCCCATTTCATCCACGAATTCAATTACTACATGGGTACTACACCCAAGGTTTACCTAGCCCGCCCGCAGCCGATCATGGGCGAGGCCTGGAAGCGGCGCAAAGCGCTGCTTGGGGCGCCGGTGCAGTTGCTCCAGCCACCCACCGGCAAGGAATAGTTAAGTTTCAGAGCTTTGCCGCGGCGGAATGTCGCGTTATTACAATTTCTGGCTCGGGTAACCCGGTTCATTGAGCGCGATAGTTCAGAGTGGGCAGGTGGGTGCGAGATGAGAGAAGGCGTTGACGTCATCGTTGGCCGGCGGCTGCGGGCGCGTCGGAGACTGCTGGGGTTGACCCAGCAGCGTTTGGCGGATTCCTGCGGGGTCACCTTCCAGCAGATTCAGAAGTACGAGTGCGCATCCTGCCGCCTTTCGGCGCAGATGCTGTGGAAGCTCTCGTGCGCTCTGGAAGTGGACATCGGCTACTTCTTCGCGGGCATCACCCGCGAAACGACTCCCGTCGTGGGCCGGCGTCCGGTGCTGGCCATGGTGGCTGGATAGAACGGCCGGCGGTCCCGGCGTTTGCCGGCTCTTGGGGGCCGACGACCTGACATCCTAGTTCTGCGGGCTCCTCCCTCAGGGACGGAGAACGCAATGCCCTTGCCTGGCAAAGGGCGACCGGCTTCTCTGGCTGCAAAGCCGGAAGGGAGACGCCGATGAACGCTGTCTTGGCGGGCGAAGGGCTAGCTGAGGGATCGCCGCGGGAGGCCGGGCTGTCGGCTGACGGCCTGGCGCGCGTCGACCAGGCGCTGGCCGACCTGATCGCGGCGGGTGAACTGGCGGGCGCGTCCCTGCTGGTCGCGCGCCACGGCAAGGTGGGGCACCGCGCCCTGCTGGGGCTGAAGGACATCGCGAGCGGCGAGCCGCTGGCCCGCGAGACCATCTTCCGCATCTATTCGATGACCAAGCCGGTCACGGCCGCGGCGATGATGCTGCTCTGGGACCAGGGCCTGTGGTCGCCGGACGACCCGATCGCCAAACACCTGCCCGAGTTCGCCGACGTGAGGGGGCCGGACGGCGCGCCGCCGGCCCATGCGCCGACCATGCGCGAGCTGATGACCCACACGGCAGGGCTGGGCTACGGCTTCGACCCGAGGGATCCGACCGATGCGGCTTACATCGCGGCGGGAGTCTGGCAGGCCGATGGCCTCGCCGACATGACGCGCCGGTTGGCGAGCGCGCCGCTGGCTTATCAACCGGGGACCCGCTGGCGCTACTCGATCAGCATGGACGTCGAAGGCGCGATCATCGAGCAGCTGACGGGGCAGACGCTTCCAGACTTCATGCGCACGCGGCTCTTCGAGCCATTGGGCATGACGGACACGGACTTCTATGTGCCGGCGTCGAAGTTAGGCCGACTGGCGACGCTCTATCGGCGCAGCAAGAGCCGCGGCCTCGTCGAGGCCGAGCAGATGCTGTTCGACAAGGATGCGACCCGTATTCCAAGGATCGCCGGCGGCGGCGGCGGGCTCTTCTCGACGATCGACGACTACGCCCGCTTCGCTCAGATGCTGCTGGGCAAGGGCGAGCTCGGCGGGGTGCGGATCCTGTCGCCCGAGGCGGTTGCGACAATGACCTCCAACCACATCTCCGAGGAGATCATGGCCGGCGGCTACGGCGTTGGGCACCAGCCGATCCGCCCGGGCTTCGGTCACGGCTTCAACGGCGCGGTCTTCACCGACCCGGCGCTGGCTGGCTCGAAGGTCGGCCGCGGGACCTACCAGTGGGACGGCGCAGCCGGCACCTGGTTCTGGATCGACCCGGAAAACGACCTCCTGTTCGTCGGCATGATCCAACGATTGGACGAACGCTCGCCGCCCTGTCAGCGGGTGACGCAGGCGCTGGTGGCGGAGGCGTTGGGGTAGGGGCAGGCGGCCCAAGGTCGACTAAGGGTGGAAGCGGCCAAAGTGAGAGGCCGCTCTCCTGGTCTTACGAAGCGTCGAAGGCGGGGTGGAACCTGACCTCGCCTGTTGGTCGAGAGCCGTTGAGGCTTAGGCGCTGGAAGGCGCCTGGCGGTGCGTCGACGTCGTAGAGCTCGGGATCTCTCTCGAACCCAAACCGGCGATAGTACGCCGGGTCGCCGAGAAGAACGCACCCGCCTGCACCCAGGGATCGGAGCCGTTGCAGACCTTCGCGGATCTGGGCCTGACCTATGCCTTTCCGCTGGCGGTCCGGCCACACGGACACGGGTCCAAGGCCGTACCAGTCGCCCGCCTCTCCATTTATTCTGACGGGAGAGAAGGCGACATGGCCGACGATCTCGCCGCCCTCTGTCGCCACAAGCGAAAGGGTCAACGCCCCTGCCGCTCTCAACGCATCGATGACCTTAGCTTCGGTTTGATTGCTGAAGGGCATGCCTTTGAACGCCGCGTCGGTCAGGGCGCGGATCGTGGCTGCGTCCTCGGGACGCTCCAGTCGGATTTGCATGATGATGAACCTGTAGGAACCTAGGTGTGCAGCCGTCCGAAGGACCGCCTTCCCGGCGGCCCTGGCGGCTGCTGCGATGTGTCTCGCTCGCTTGAGACGCTCAGCGGGTTCCCACGGTCTCTGACATGTTCTTGCCGTAGCGCGTCCGCCGCCAAACGCAAGCACTCGCGGAGTCCGCTAGGCGTCCGTCGGCCCCGCGCGGTTGGGCGCTGGCATGATCATGCCCTCGTAGAGGTAGAGGTCGGGGCGGTTGATCGCGCCGGGCCGGATCCGCGCCAGGCTGTAGCGCGAGAGCGAGATCCGCTTCGGCGGCTCGAAGGTCGTGCCCGGGATGGCGACGATGGCCTGGGCGAAGGGCTGTTCGTCCTCAACGACCAGCCGGGCGACGGCGAAGGTCACGCCGCCATCGATCAGAGGAAGCGGGATCACCACGAGGCCTTCGTCGGACATGATCGTTCTCCATTCGCCGGCACAGGCCGATGCGTCCCGAGGGACTCGACCGCGCAGCCGTGTTCACCCCTAAACTGGACTGCAATGGAATCAGCCCGCGCCAAGCGGGCGTGGAGGGGAGCGGCAGATGTATTCGCATATCATGGTCGGCACCAACGACCTGGACCGGGCCAAGGCCTTCTATGACGCGGTGATGGCGGCGCTGGGCGTTGGGCCGGCGATGGTGGACGGCCACCGCATGTTCTACCTGACGCCGACGGGCGTGTTCTCGGTCACCAAGCCGATCGACGGCAAGGCCGCGACCGTCTCCAACGGCGCCACGATCGGATTCACCTGCGCCTCGACCGAACAGGCCGACGCCTGGCACGCGGCGGGCGTCGCGAACGGCGGGGTGAGCTGCGAGGAGCCGCCGGGCGTCCGCGAGGGCGGCATGGGCAAGCTCTACCTCGCCTACCTGCGCGATCCCGACGGCAACAAGCTCTGCGGCCTGCACCGGATGGGGTGAAGGCGGCCGGCGTTAGGCGGCCGGCCGCGCCAGGGCGGCGAAGGCGGCGTAGAAGGCTTCGTCCGGGACCAGGTCCGGGGTGAGGAAGCGCTGGAAGAGCAGGCCCTCGGTGAGGCTGTGGATCACCGCCACCAGCAGCTCGGGCGGCATCGGCAGGCCGCCGTCGTCGGCCACGGCTCGCAGCCAGCCCGCGCCGGCCGCAAAGCTCTGTGCCGTGGCCGCGTGCACCTGGGCGCGCATCTCCTCGTGGGTGAGGGCGTAGGCCATGCCGGTGAGGCGGCCCACCGCGGCCTCGCGGCGCGTGGGGATGGCGGCGACGGTGGCTTCGGCGAGCGCGCACATCTTTTCGGCGAAGCTGGAGCCCGGCCGGATCACCGGCTTGATGGGCGCCCAATAGACGCCAGCGAGGGCGATGAAGAGGTCGTCGCGGTTCTTGAAGTTGCCGTAGATCGCGCCGCTGGTCATGCCGGCCCGGCGGGCGACGTCCTCGAGTGTGGTGCGGTCGTGGCCCTTTTCGCGGATCAGCTCGCGAGCGGCCTCAAGCAGCTTGGCGCGGGTGCGGGCGCGCTTGTCGCCCTTGGGACGGCGCCGGGGCGAGGCCTTAATCTGGGTCGTGTCGGTCATCGCGTGCGAGGCTAGGCGCTTGTCTATTTGATAGGAAGGCTATTTTATAGGAGGAGAATATTTAGAGGACGCCATGACGATTGCTGACATGCTGGCCGGACCGGTCGAGGCCGGCGAGATGGCTGGGGCGGTGACGCTGATCTGGCGGGACGGCCAAGTGTTGGACACGGCCGCCGTGGGCTGGGCCGACATCGAGGCGCAGGTCCCGCTGGCGCGGGACACGCTGTTCCGCATCGCGTCGATGAGCAAGCCGGTGACCTCGGTGGCGGCGCTGATGCTGCTGGAGGAAGGCGCGCTGGCGCTGGACGAGCCGATCACGCGCTGGGCCCCGGAGTTTGCCGAGATGCGCGTGCTGCGCGACGCCGACGGCCCGCTGGACGACACGGTCGCGGCCGAGCGGCCGATCACCTTCGAGGACCTGCTGACCCACCGGGCAGGGATCACCTACGGGGATTTCCACACCGGGCCGATCAAGGCCGCCTACGACGCGGCGCTGGGCGCGAGCCTCGACAGCCACCTGACGCCGGGCGAATGGGTGGCGCGGCTGGCGGGCCTGCCGTTGGTCGCGCAGCCCGGGGCGGCGTTCTGCTACGGCCATTCGACGGACCTCCTGGGCTTCCTGATCGCGCGGATCGAGGGGGCGCCGCTGGGCGAGGTGCTGGCGCGGCGGATCTTCCGGCCGTTGGGCATGGCCGACACCGGCTTCATCGTGCCGCCGGAGAAGCGGGCGCGGCGCGCGGCGATGCACGGCTTCGACGCCCAGGGGCGGCTGACCAAGCTCGCCACGGTACCCGGTGGCGCGGCGCTCGCCGAGCGGCCTGCCGACATGACCTACGAAGGCGGCGGGGCCGGGCTCTGGTCGACAGTGGACGACTACCTGGCGTTCGCGCGGCTGTTCGTGGGCGGCGGCGCGGTGGACGGCGTGCGGTTGCTCAAGCCGGACACCGTCGAGCTGATGAGCGCGAACCGGCTGAGCGAGCCGCAGCGTGCGGCGGCCAAGACGCTGGGCATGCCGGTCTTCACCGGGGGCAATGGCTTCGGGCTAGGTGTGGCCGTGACGATGGACCCGGCCAAGGCCTCGGTGATCCGCGGCAAGGGCGGGGTCGGCACGGTGAACTGGCCCGGCGCCTACGGCGGCTGGTGGCAGGCCGACCCGACCGATGGCTCGGTGATGATCCTGCTGCAGCACAACATGGTCGACCCGGAAGGGCTCTCCGAGGGCCACGGCCTGGCGGGCTACGGCGCGATCCTGGAGACGCATGCCTTGGGAACGGCGCTGAAGGCTTGAGGCTCAGTTCGCGGCCGTCTTGGCCGCGGCGGCCTCGCGTTCCTGAGCGCGGCCGCCGGCCAGGATGTTGGGCAGCGAATAATTGCCCTCGTGGCAGGCGTATTCGTACATCGCCGCCTTCGAGGCGTGGAAGGCGAGCTCGCCGCGCCAGGGCCTGGTGAAGGCGCCAGGGTCGTCGACGGTGAAGGCGTAGTGGATGCGGGTCGGCGAAACCCGGGTCAGGCGCTCGGTCACCTTGGCGGCGGGCGAGGTGTAGAAGACGCCGCCGGCCAGGAAGCGGTAGGCGCCGCCGGGGTTCTGGTCGACGGTCTCGATGACCAGCGTGTCGCCCTCCCACCAGCCGATGGAGTCGCCCATCCAGGGATGGGTCGGGACGGCGGGATGGCGGGCGCCGATCCGCACGACGCGGACGTCGTGGATCATCTCCGAATAGATCGCGATCTCGCGCGGCGTCTGAATGATCCGGTAGTGGGCGTTGTAGTTCGAGGCCAGCATCGGCGGGCCGGTGACGCCGCCCAGCGCCAGGAGGCAGCGCTCGTCCGGCATGCGGACCTCGGGATTGGAGAAGTCGTGCTCGTCGGCGTGCTCGGCGGCCTCGGCCATCTTCTTGCCGGCGGCGTTGTAGGGCAGGCGGCCGTCGGCGGGGTCGATGATGATCGAGGTGCGGAGCTGGCCGTGGATGTCGAGGAGGCCGCCGCCGTCAATCTCGTACCACTCGCTCTGCAGGTCGCCGACGTCGGGGGCCGCCTCCTTCTTGGATTCGTTGGGCTTGGCCGCGTCGGGCTTCTTCGGCTCCTCGATGCCGACCAGCAGGTTGCGGCGCTTGTGGACAAAGGCGGCGGCTTCGGCGGGCGTGGCCGAAAGGCTCTTGAAGTCCTTGGGGCGCTGCAGGGCTGTGAAGGTGGCGTTGGTCCAGTCGCCCTCGAGCGACGGCGCGCCGAAGCTGGTGCGCGGGGCGCGGTAGGGATCGGCCGCGCCGGCTGGGCCGGCGGTCAGCAGGGCGCAGAGGAGAGCGATACGGCCAAGCATGGCCGCATGGGGCGGGGCCGAACGCGGTTCGTCAAGGCGGGTCGGTCTTTCGCCAGGTCGCCGCAGCGCCTACGTTCAATCCCATGGCCGTCGCGTTCACCCGAGAGGAAGACTACGAATCCCAGGCGGCGGACCTGCCCGACCGGCCGGTCTCGACGCATCCGAACCTGGTGACGGCGAGCGGGCTGGCGGCGATCGAGGCCGAGCTCGCCTCGGCGCGGGCCGCCTATTCCGCGGCGCAGGTCCAGGGCGGCGTCAGCGCAGACCGCACCGCGATGGCCCGGGCGACGCGCGACCTGCGCTACTGGTCGGCCAGGCGAGGCAGCGCCCAGCTCACGGAACCCGACCGTGAGGCCGACACGGTGCAGTTCGGCCGCACCGTGGAGTTCGAGCGCGAGGATGGCCGACGCCAGGTCTTCCGTATCGTCGGCGAGGACGAGGCCGACCCGGCGCAGGGCAGCGTCTCCTACGTGTCGCCGCTGGCGCGCGGCCTCTTGGGCAAGGCGGTCGGCGACGTGGCGATGGTCAACGGCGCCGAGGTCGAGGTCGTGGCGGTCCGCTAGGCCTTGGGCTTGAGCCGCAGGGCCGGCTTTTCCACCAGGAACCACGAGGCGATCGCCACGGGCGCCGTGGCGGCGAGCGCGGTCCAGAAGGTCAGGCGGCCGTGGGCGGCCAGGACCTGCTGCAGCGGGAAGGCGTAGATGTAGAGGCCGTAGGAGATGTCGGCCGGCAGCCGGACGCTGCGCAAGGACCCCACGAAGACCACCAGGGCCGGCAGTCCGAAGATCCAGGCGGGCGTCAGGACGAGCGGTGCGAGCAGCAGGGCGGCCCAGGCTGGAACCGGCCTGTCGCGCAGGTTCAAGAAGGCGCCGGCCAGGAAGAGGAACCCGTAGAGCGCTGCGATATCCACGAGCCGCGGGAGACCGCTGGCCGCGAGTTCGGGCCGCACGATGTGCAGGATGACGAAGACCGCGCCCGAGGCGATGGCGAGGGCCGCCACGATCCGCGGCGTCAGCAGCTTCGCCAGGCCAAGGCCCGCGACCAGCAGGTAGCAGCTGAACTCCAGCCTAAGCGTCCAGAGCGAGCCGTTGACGATGTGCGGCAGCGGATTGTGCGCGAAGACCCCGGGCAGCTCATAGCTGACCGGATAGAGCAGCGTGTTGCGCAGGACGTAGAGCCAGACCTGCGGCGTGCGGAAATAGTCGGCGAGCGGCAGGGTGGTGACCAGGGCGCCGAGCACGAGGGCGGTGAGGGCCGCCGCGACGATGAGCGCCGGTTCGATCCGCAGCAGGCGCTTCTTGAGAAAGACGCCGAGCTCAGGCGCGCGGCGCCAGCTGGCGGTGACCAGATAGCCGCTGATCACGAAGAACACCCCGACGCCCAGCTGGCCGAAGTCGGTGCTGAACAGGCGGCGCACGGGCAAGCCGGCCAGCGGCTGGACGTGGTGGAAGATCACGGCCGCGGCCGCGAGCAGCCGCAAGAGATCGAAACTGTTCAACCGACGCCCCTGAAGCGCCCCAGCCGAACGGTCGGGGCGTCAGGGGGATACGTCCCACAGACCTCAGGGCAAAGTCACCCCGTCGCGTTGCGGGCGGCCTAGTTGCCCTTCGCGGCCGTGCGCTTGCCGGCGTGGGAGAGCGGAGCGCCGTGGCGGGCGCGGTTCTCCGGTGTGTCGGCCACGGGGCCGTTGGTCACGGTCATCGTGGTGTAGGTCGCGTCGGGCACGGTGGCCGAGGCGGCGCTGCTGTAGGTTTCGGCGGCGGGCGCGTACCAGCTGTCGGGCAGGTTGGCCTCGGCGTAGGCCGAGCCACGGGCGGCGGCGACCGCGACCTTCACGTCGGCCAGGGCGTTGCGGGTGGCGATCTCCTGGCAGGAGCGGCCGAGATTGCCAGGCGCGGGGCCGGGCTCGTTCAGCTCTTCACAGACGTCGCCCGCGGTGTCGGCGACCCGCATGCGCAGGGTCTGGCGATCGGCAGGACGCGTCAGGTCGAGGTCGGCGAAGCTGACCACGCGCGACTTGCTGAGTTGCTGGTTCTTCAGGGCGTGGCCCGTGACCGTCAGCTCTTCGATGGTCTGGGCGAACGCGGGGGCGCCGGCCAAAGTCGCCGCCGCGGCGGCCAGGGTGGCGAGGGCGAGATATCGCATGGGTTCCTCCTGAGGGACCGCGGGTATGTGCGATCTGGGCTGCGTAATCCGCACGCGGCGCCGGAGGTTCCCGGGAGGATCAGGTGGGCGGCGGCTCGTCGACCTCTGGCGGGGGCTCAGCCGGGAGCGGGGCCGCAGGCGCGGCGACAACCGGCGGCGGGGTCGCCGCCGGGGCGG
>JBOHKZ010000213.1:0-5074 GCA_050729355.1 Phenylobacterium sp.
GGTCCACGACGTGCGCGAAACAGCCCAGGCGCTGAACGTCTGGGACGCGATCGCTCAGGCCGGCAGGGGCGGGTAGAGGCTCGAGACTGCGTTCTGGCGGGCGGTCTTGGTCGCCCAGGAGGTCTTGCGGCCATCGATGGCGTCCCCCAGGCCTTGCAGGTGGGCGTGCCAGCCGGGGCGCACGCCGGCGCCCTGTCCGGCCCTGGGGCTCAGGTTGGAATGGGTGAGGGTCAGCCAGCAACCCTCGCCATCGGCCTTGAGGTCGAAGCGCACGACGGTTTCGCGGCCGTCCATCGTCCAGGTGTAGGAGAACGCGGTCGGCGCGTCGCAGACCAGCACCCGGCCTTCCATGGTGTGGGCGCCGTTGTTCCAGTTGAAGTGGATCCGGCCGCCCGGCTTCAGTTCAACCTCCGCGTCGGCCAGCCAGTCGGCGAGCCGTTCCGGCGTGGTGATCGCCGCCCAGACCTTCTCGATCGGCCGGGCGTAGTGGCGGTGGAAGACTACCTGCAAGGCGTCGTCGGTCGCGGTGACCTGGCCGGGGGCTTCTTGCGTTTCGATCATTGCTCTTTCTCCAAATGATCATCGAGGGCGTCGAGGCGCTGCGACCAGAACTGCCGGAAGGGCGCCAGCCAGTCGTCGAGCGGTGCGAGATTGCGCGGTTCGAGCCTATAGAGCCGGCGCTGGCCGTCCGGCCGCATGCTGACGAGGCCTGCCTCGCGCAGCAGCTTGAGGTGCTTCGAAACGCCCGGCTGGCTAAGGCCGGTGGCCTCTACAAGGTCGCCGGCCGGCGCCTCGCCCGCCCGCAGAAGCTCAAGCAGGCGGCGGCGATTGGGTTCGGCGATGGCTTCGAAAGGCGTCATGGCTATATATTCCGAATGAGACATATAACCGTCAAGGAAATTCATTCGGCGATGCAAAATCGCGCCGGCCGCGCTATCGCCGGGGCATGCCGACGCCGGGACGAGTGCTGATCATTGCGGGTTCGGATTCCGGCGGCGGCGCCGGGATCCAGGCCGACATCAAGACCGTCACTGCGCTCGGTGGCTACGCGGCGACCGCCGTCACCGCGGTCACGGTGCAGAACACTCTGGGCGTCACCGGCGTTCACCCGATCCCGCTGGACGTGATAGACGCCCAGGCGCGAGCGGTGCTGGCCGACATCGGCGCGGACGTCATCAAGACCGGCATGCTGGGCGACGCCGAGATCGTCGAGCTGGTGGCGCGGCTTCTCGACGCCGCCGCCGTCCCGGCGGTGATCGACCCGGTGATGATCGCCAAGGGCGGGACGCTGTTGCTGGCGGACGACGCCATCGAACCGGTGCGCCGCCTGCTGGTCCCTCGCGCAGCCCTGCTGACCCCCAACGCCCCCGAGGCCGAAGCGCTGACCGGCCTTCCCGCCGAAACCACCGATGACCTGCGCCGGGCCGGCGAGGCCCTGCTGGCCCTGGGCGCCGGCGCCGTGCTGATGAAGGGCGGCCACGTGCCCGGCGACCGCGTGGTCGACCTGCTGATTACGCCCTACGGCGAGACGATCTTCGAGGGCGAGCGGATCGAGACGCGCAACACCCACGGCACCGGTTGCACGCTTGCCTCGGCCTGCGCCACGGGCCTGGCCCAGGGCCTGTCCCTCGAAACCGCCACGGCGCGGGCCTGGGACTATGTGCACGAGGCGATGCTGCGGGCGCCGGGACTGGGCCGGGGCCATGGCCCCCTCGACCACGGCTGGCCGATGCGAGGCAAGGCGTGAGCGTGGACCTGGAGGGCCGGCTGGAGGAGATCGTCCGGGAAACGCCGGCGCTCATGGATGTGCTGCAGCGCGCCCGCGACCTCGACCTGCCTGACTGGCTGATCTTTTCCGGCGCCGTCTACCAGCGGGTGCTCAACCGCCTCACCGGCCGTGACGCGGACTACGGGATCAAGGACTACGACCTCGGCTACTTCGACGCCGCCGACACTTCATATGAAGCCGAGGACGTGGTGATCCGCCGGGTGGCCGCGGCGTTCGAGCCGCCGCTGCGCGAGATGGTCGAGGTCCGCAACCAGGCGCGCGTGCACCTGTGGTTCGAGGGCAAGTTCGGCGAGCCCTACACGCCTTTGTCCAACAGCTCCGAGGCGCTGACCCGTTTCGTCAGCCCTCTGTTCGCGGTCGCGGTCCGCCTGGAGGGCGACGATCGACTGAACGTCATGGCGCCGTTCGGGTTGGAGGATCTCTTCGCGCTCAGGCTGCGGCCAAATCCCTTGCGGCCAACCGGCGGCTTTGCGCGCACGGCGGCTTCGGCGGTGGCGCGCTGGCCGGAAATCAAGGTGGAGCCGGGCGCAAAAGCAAACGCCCCCGGATGATCCGGGGGCGCTGCAGGGTGTCAGGCCGGCTTAGCGGCGATTGTCGTAGCCGTAGCCATAGCCGTACTGGTCGTCGTGCCGTTGAGCGCGGATCTCGGCCGACAGGCCGTCGAAGCGGCGATCGAGGTCGGCGCGCTCCCAGCCCGTCAGGCCGTTGACGCGATAGCGCGCCTCAAGGCGGGCGATCTGGGTGAATTCACCGCGCAGGCGATAGGCCTCCCGACGCGTCAGGCTGCCGTTGCGGACGCCCTGGTCGATGCGGCGATCGAGCTGCGCCTGGCGCTGGTTGATGCTGACCCAGGCGTTGCGGTCGCTGCGATAGCCGTCGTTGCGGTAGTCGCTACGCGGAGCATCGCGATAGCCATCGCGGTTGTAGTCCTGGGCGGAGACGGCCGTGGCGGACAGCGCCAACGCGGAGGCGGCGCCGATCAGGGTAAGGGTCACAAGCTTCTTCATCAGTCTCAAATCCTCTGCTCTGGTCGTCCCTCGGCATGGGGTCCTAGCCGGGGTTCCGGCTTGGGAGTGGGGCTCAAAACCCCCGGCGACAGACTTGGTTGCCGGGAAAGTTCGGGGCTCCGTATCGACGGATGCAGAAGAACACGGCGGGTCTGACGCCAACCTGAGCCGTTCGTTGTGTGGCGTTCAGCTTTGCCGGAGGGGCGGGATCAGACCGCCTTGGCTCCGGCGGCGCGCTGGTTGCCGCCGGTCGCCGCGGCGGTCAGCGCGCCGCTGATCGCTTCATAGAGCTTGGCGATCTCGATGGGCTTGGCCACGTGGTCGTCCATCCCAGCGGCGAGATACTCGTCCACCTGATAGGTGAGGGCGTTGGCGGTCAGCGCGACGATCGGCGTGCGCCGGCGTCCCTCAGCGGCTTCCAGTTCGCGGATCAGGCGCGCAGCGTCGATGCCGTCCATGACCGGCATCTGGATGTCCATCAGGATCAGGTCGTAGCCGCCGACCGCCCAGGCGTCGACCGCCTGGCGGCCGTCGCCGACGATGTCGATATCGATGCCGAGGGACTCCATGACCGCCGCCAGCACGTGCTGGTTGGTCGGGTTGTCCTCGGCGGCCAGCAGGCGGAGGTTGCCTTCGCGCGAGGCGGTGACCGCATCGGCGACCGCATCGGAGGTGGCGTGGCCGCGGGTCAGCGGCAGTTCGACGGTGAACACCGAACCTTCGCCCTCGAGGCTCGCCACGTCGATGGAGCCGCCCATCATCTGGGTCAGCTCGCGGCAGATGGCCAGGCCAAGGCCGGTGCCGCCGAAGCGGCGCGTCGCGGAGTTGTCGGCCTGGGTGAACTTCTCGAACAGGGCCGGCAGCTTCTCGGGCGCGATGCCGACGCCGCTGTCGTGGACCACCAGGCGCAGGGCGCCGGTTTCCGGATTGACGTCGACCGCGGCGCCCACCGAGCCCTGCGGCGTGAACTTCACCGCGTTGGAGATCAGGTTGCCGACGATCTGGCGCAGGCGGTCGGCGTCGCCGCGCCACCACCCGCGGGCCTCGTCGGCGATCGACACCGTGAAATCGAGGCCCTTGCCGCGGGCCATGACGCCGAAGCTCTCGATGGTCGCCGACAGCGACGGCTCCAGGTCGAAGTCTTCCTTCACCAGGGTGAGCTTGCCGGCCTCGATCTTGGAAAGGTCGAGCACGTCATTCAGCACCGCCAGCAGCAGCGAGCCGGACTGGCGGATCACGCCCAGGCGTTCGCGCTGCGGCGGATCGAGCTCGCCCATGGACATGACTTCGGCCATGGCCAGGACGCCGTTCAGCGGCGTGCGGATCTCGTGGCTCATGTTGGCCAGGAAGTGGGTCTTCAGCACGTTGGCGGCGTTGGCCGCGTCGCGCGCGTGCTCCAGGTCACGCATGGCGCGCTTGAGGTCGTCCTCACGCTCGCCCAGCGTGCCGAGCAGATGGTTGAAGCTGGCCGTCAGGCTGCGGAAGAGCTCGTCCTGCGCCTTGATCTCGATGGGTTCGAAGCTGCCGCCGCCGGCGACCTCGTGCATGGCTTCGGACAGGCGCTGCACGGGCGCGGTCACCCGGTGCGCCATGCCGCGCGCCAGGAACAGCGCCACGCCGATGCCGCCAACCAGCAGGGCGATCGTCAGGGCGACGAACTGCGGCAGGAGGGGGCCGAGCGCCGGTCGGCGGACGGTCATGGAGAGGTGACCCACGGTCGCGCCGCCGGCCTTGACCTCGGTCTTGAGCAGTTCGGTGGCGTCTGCATCGGCCGGGGCCTTGGCGCCTTGCCGCTCATAAACGCCGAGGATGCGGCCCTGATTGTCGACCAGCTGCGCCGCATCCACGGCTCGAGCGGCGACCAGGGCCGACAGCGCCGCCTGGACGTTGTCGTAATCCTCTTCGACGATCGCAGGCGCGGCCGTCGAGGCGGTGATCTGGCCCAGCGCGACATAGGTCTGGTGCGACTGCGTGCGGGCCACGGCCCACTGCTGCAGCATGAAGGTCAGGCAGGCGGCGATCAGCACCACGAGCGTGGTGACCAGCCCGACCCTGGCCACGCGGGCGTGGAAGGTGGCGGTCGGGGCGGTTCCGGGAGATCCGGTGACTTGGGTCATGTCGCTCGCAAAGGGCCGCACGGACCTCTGCTTTAGCGGGAGTTTCCTAACGCTTCGCTTCCTGGGGGTTCGAAGAGCGCCGCCAACTCGGCCCGCCTGCGGCAGCCTGCCGCACAGAACTCGGAAAACTGTGTTCTCGGCGCCACAACACAACCCCCCAG
>JBOHKZ010000214.1:0-4228 GCA_050729355.1 Phenylobacterium sp.
GGCCAAGGCCGCCTACGAGCGCGCCAACGGGATTGTCATGCAGGGCGAACAGGCCGGCGCCCAACAAGATGTCGAAAGCGCCAGGCTGACCGCCATCGTCGGCCAGGCCGCTGCCGCTCCGACCGCGATGCTGTCGGCCCCGGTGACCCAGTCGTCGACGTCCAGCCTGCAACTCGCCCAGATCGACGCCGCCCTGGCGCAGAACGCCGAGAAGCTCGGCCCGAACCACCCGCAAATGCAGCAACTTCGGGCCCAGCGGGCCCTGGTCGCCAGCGTCGTGGCCAAGGAGCAGGCCGCGAGCCGGAACGGACCCAACACCAGCGCCATCGTCGGGCAGATTTCCCGCCAGCTGCAGGAGCAGCAGGCGCGGGTGATCGGCCAGCGGGACAAGATCGAGAAGCTGCGCCAGCTGCAATCCGAGGTCGATCTTCGCCGCGAGCAATACAAGAAGACCGCCGAGCGTGCGGCCGACCTTTCCCTGGAAGCCGGCACCACCGACAGCGGCCTGTCGCCGATCGGCGTCGTGGTCATCCCGACGACGCCGGCGTTCCCGAACAAGCTGCTGATCCTGGTCGGCTCGCTGGGTCTTGGCGGCGGGCTGGGCCTGGTCCTGGCCGTCCTGATCGAACTCCTGAACCGCCGCGTGCGCGGCGTCGAGGACCTCGACTTCGACAAACACCTGAGCTGCCTCGCCGTCGTCGGCTCCGCCCAGCCGAAGCGTCGGGCGTTGAAACGCGCCGGGACCGTTCAGGCCGCGCCGGTTGGAGCTGGAGCCTGATGGCGCGTCCCAAGGCTATGAGCCGTTCCGTGGAAACCGGGCCGGCTGTCGCGCCGACGCGCGCGGGCGCCGAGCGCAACGTGATCGTTTCCGATCCCTACAGCGAAGTCGCGGAAGCGATCCACGCGCTGCGGGCGCGGGTTCAGTCGCAGCACCTGCAGGCCGGGCGGCGCGCGCTGGCGATCTGCGGCCCCACCCCCGAGGTCGGCTGCACCTTCGTCGCCGTCAATCTCGCGGTCGCCCTGGCGCAGATCGGCGTGAAGACGCTGCTCGTGGACGGCGACCTGCGCTCTCCGTCCATCCAATCCTATTTCGAGCCGGAGTTGACCGGGCCTGGCCTTTTCGAGGCGCTGATCTCGCCCTCCGCCCCGCTGATCGAGTTCACGAACGAAGACGTGCTGCCGAACCTGGACGTGCTGACCGCCGGAAATCCGGACCGCACGGCCCATGAGCTGCTCGCAGGCGATGCGTTTCCGGACCTGATCAACGTGTGCATGCGCGATTACGACCTGACGATCGTGGATACGCCGCCCGCCAACAGCTGTTCTGACGGCTTGCGGATCAGCACGGTCGTCGGCTTCAGCCTGATAGTTGTACGCAAGCAGCGAACACTGGTATCGGATGTGAAAGTTCTTGCGGACCAGCTCAAGAAAGAGCGCGCCGGGGCCATTGGGACAGTTCTGAACGCCTATTGAGTTAAATTGCCGCGCGTCGTTCGGTGCGGTCAGAAGTTCCTGGTCACAAATTCCGCAACGTAAGAGTCGTTGGCCGCCCTGGAGGCCGCCGGCTAAATGTAATCGCATTGTTACTGCGGGCTGCGACTTGTCAGCGCAGTTATTCGCGATCCGAGTTCGGTGATCTAGTACATATTAAATTGTCTTAACCTCGCTGATTAGTCGTGGATTAAGCGGGGCGTGACCTAATGCTCGCCAATGGTGGGTTCTCTCTAACTGGCTGAGGGGTCAAACCGCGGGTCAGCACCGGCGCTTCGGCCGGGGTGCGCCCCTGGGTTTGTCCTCGCTGCGGAGTGGGAGATCCCTGGAATTCGCGAAGGTCGCTAGAGCATGCTTAGTCGTCGGATGATCATGGTGAGCGGCCTCGCCCTCCTCGGAGGTTGCGCGGCGCGCGCCACCACGGGAACGCCCACGACCCCTCCGCCCACGACCCCTCCGCCCACCGGCGGCGGCGCCGCGCCGATCAACACTCCGCCTGTGCTGGTCGGTCCGCACCCGAACTGGACCGGCGCGCTCGGCTCGGGCGGTCCGACGCCGACCGATCCGACCCGCGTCACGGCCAAGCCCGCCGCATCCTGGTGGACGCCGACCCTGCAACGCTTCACGGACGACTTCATCGTGGGCGTGATCGCCGACGCGAAGGGCGGCATCGCCAACGTCACGTTCTCAGGCGACGTCGCCACCACGACTGTGACCACGCCGAGCGTGCGCACCTACCTTGACCCGAACGGCGTGACCAAGAAGACGCCGCTGGGCTACTGGATCAGCCTCGACCATTCGCAGTTCATTGCGGTGAGCGGCACGGCTGGCGGCACGACGGGCAAGATCAATCTCTGGGCGACGGTCACCGCCAACGACACCACGATGCAGCAGCGGGTCATCGGCGGCACCAACGTCGACGGTTCCGACAACTTCATCGAGGGCAAGCTGCCGCAGCAGCATTACCCGCGCACGACCCAGTACGATTGGGTGAAGACCATCGGCACCGGCGGCGACTTCCCGACCTGGGCCGCCATGCGGACGGCGCTCAAAGCGGCGCAGCCCAAGTCTCCCCACGTCACCTTCATTACGTCGGGCACCTACGACTGCGCGACGCTTGCCAACCCCCTGGCCGACCAATGGAACGGCACCGAGGGTTACTGCGTCGTCGATGCGGCGCCTGGCGTCACCGCGACCCTGGTGCGCGGCATGGCCTTCGATCCCAATAACAGCGGCGGCTACTGGGACACGGCCTGGGCCTGGTTCCCCGGCTGTAACCAGATCAAGTTCACGGGCCAGGGCATCATCCTGGACACCAAGAACTATCGCTCGATCAACCAGACCAACAATTATCAGCCCTTCTGGTTCGATGGCTGCAAGGTGGTCAACAGCATCAAGTCGCTTGGCGCCCCTTACTTCGGCGGCGGTACTGCGAACGGTTGGGGTCCCTATCGGCTGGTGAACAATCCGGCCGGCTCCTACGTGACCGATTGCTACACCGAGTACACGTTCGGGTCTTATGGGCAGTACGTCTGGGCCAACAACAACTGCTACAAGCCCGGCCACGGGATGCACAACGCCGTCCGCCTGAACTTCGGCAACTACGAGCGTGGCGCGTCCTGCGAAGAGGAGCTTTGGGGCCCCGACCGGATGTCGGCGAGCTATTCCGGCTCGGCCAGCAGCGCGAAATGCCGTGTCTATGGCTACATCGCGGGCTGCAAGGTCGAGCTGGTCGAGAACGGGGTGGTCGTGAAGACGGTCACCTTCCCGAACGGCTCAAGCTATCGGAACTATCAGTCGGCGGCCGCCGCCGGCACCACGGTCGATACCAGGGTCTCCTCGCTGGTGGCCGCGCTGCAGCGTCCGGGCTGGACCATCACCGAGATCGGCGACGACACCGGCTGGGCCTCGTGGGCGTTGAACAACGGCGGCTATGTCGAGTTGGAGTGCAAGGGCACGACGCAGAAGTGGAAGACGGGTATCGACACCCACACCGAGTATCTGCAGCAGGCCAACGACTTCACTTCGAACCCGGCCAATACGGCCAGCGAAAACATGATCATCTGGAATAACACGATCCGGGACGCGTTCTATTCGTCCTGTTATTTCAACGATGACGCCGCCCAGGACATGAGCCTGAAGTTCAACGTGTTCGACTGCGGCACGCGCCTGACCCCGGGCAGCTCGCAGTGGGGCCGTGGTCGCCACGTCGTCATCGAGAACAACTTCCTCAACGGCGCCATCGCCAACAACGCGGTGCCGGGTTGGGACGCCTACTCCTCGATGCGTCTCAACATCACGATGATGGCGCCGAACAAGCCGGCGGTCGGCCCGAACGCCGGCATCTGGCCCAGCAGCCCCGGCACCCAGGACAACATGTGGCCGTTGTCGCCCAACGGCGCGCCCTCCGGCGCCATGGACAGCGGGAACATCGCCATCAACCAGGGCAGTGACGCGGCCAACAGAGCTTATGTCGAGGCCCTTTTCACCAGCCGATCGGCTGGCGACTACCGCCCGGCCTCCGGGGGGGCGCTCACGACGCCGACCAATCTGCGCGCCAAGCGTCGGGACTACGACGGCCGGGGCAACCCGATCGCGGCGACCGATGCGATCGGCCCCTGGGCCATCGGATACAGCGCGCCAGCCTGGCCCTTCTAGCTTCGTCGCGGGCCGGGCGCTTCGTGCGCTCGGCTGGGGTGTGACTTAGTGGCGTACCCGCCGCGCCGGTGGTCCCCGC
>JBOHKZ010000215.1:0-4075 GCA_050729355.1 Phenylobacterium sp.
CCCTTCACCGACACCTTCACCTTGCGGCCGTCGTCGGCGATGCCGATGAAGACGACGTCGAAGAAGCCCGCCTCGCGCTCTTCCGGCGTCGGCCCCTCGCCGGGCTTCGGGGCGTTTTCCATGCCGCTGAACTCAGTGGGCGCGCCGGGGATCACGATCGACATCTCGTCGTACTTGAAGCCCTGGCCCCAAGGGTGGCCTTGCAGGGCGTTGGAGCGGTGCACGTTCTTGGTGTTGATCGCGGCCATCATGAACGGTCCGACGTCGGCGCCGACGTCCTCATCGTGCTCGGCGACCATGCCCGTCGGCTGGTCGGGGCCCTGGAAGCCGGGCGTCAGCGCGAAGGGGTTCATCATCAGCATCATCAGCGACGGGTCCTTCTGGATCGCCGCCATGGTGGCCGCGCCGCTGGCCGCGGTGCCGCCGGAGAGGCCGCCGCGGATGCCGCGGATGCGGCCCTTCACGCGCGGGACATAGGCTCCGAGCTTCGCCTTGGCGGTCTCTTCAGCGAAGAAGACGCCGAGCTCGAAGGGGATCGAGTCGAAGCCGCAGGAGTGGACGATCCGGGCGCCGGACGCCTTGGCGGTCTCCGAGTGGGCGTCGATGACGGTGCGCATCCAGTTGGGCTCGCCCGAGAGGTCGAGGCAGTCCGTGCCTGCGGCGGCGCAGGCGGCCACGAGGCGGTCGCCATAGAGCTGATAGGGGCCGACCGTGGTGATGATCGCCTTGGCGCGCTTGACCATGGCGTCGAGCTCGGCCGGCCTGTCGGCGTCGGCGACCACAAGCGGGGTCTCTTTGGGCGCGCCGATCAGATCGCGGACCTCGGCCAGCTTGGCGGCGCTGCGGCCGGCCATGGCCCATTTCAGCTCGCCGCCGACGCCGTAGCGCTGCGCCAGGTACTCGGCCACGAGGCGGCCGGTGTAGCCGGTCGCGCCATAGACGATGATGTCGAACTCGGCGTTGGGGTTCATGGCGGTTTCCTCTCGCGATCAAGCGGCGGCACCCTGCCAATAATTGACGCTGTAAGCAACGGCGCTTCGGGGCATGATCGCAGTCGGAACGGGCCGGTCGAGCCCGGAGGGGAAACGGATGCGGCAGAAGGTGCTGGTGCTCTATCTGGCCAATTCGGCGCTCGACGCGCCGACGGTGGCCTGGGCGGTCTATGACGGAACCGGCGAGACCCGGCCGATGGCCGGCGACGCCGACAAGCCCCCCTACCGGACAGGCGTGGATGCGCTGAAGGACGGCTGGCGGCTCTTCCAGGCGGCGCAGATCCTGCCGCATCACCGGGGCGAGGAGTTCGACCTGGCCTATCTGAAGTACGAGTTCTTCTTCGAAAAGCTGGTGGAGGCGGCGTGATGGGTGATCTTCCGTTGCTGGGCCAGCTGGACATGGCGCGGTTCGTGGCCCGCGGTTTCCTGCGCTTCGACGGCGTGGTCCCGGCCGAGATCAACGAGCAGTTCCTGGCCGAGGCCGGCGAGGCCGACTATCCGAAGCCTGGCCAGAAGATGATGCGGACCTACGGCGAACTGCTGGCCCGCGCGCAGATCCCCGAGGTGGCTGCGGCGACGCCGCTTTCCGCCGCATATCCGCAAGGCTCCGCCGTGGAGCGGCTGCTGGCCCTGCCCTTCGTGAAGGGCGCGATCCAGAGCTTGGTGGGCGCCGATCCGGTATTCGACCACCACTTCCTGCACGTGACCTTCCCGCCCGCCTACTACGAGGCCGGCGGCGGGGAGCATGTCTCGCAGCACACGCACCAGGACTCGACGATCGACCCGACGGCAGGGTTCGACCTGCAGATCATGTACTATCCGCACAAGGTCACCCGGGAGATGGGCGGGACGCGGTTCATCCCCGGCACTCACCTGCGCCGCGTCAGCGAGGTGGCGCTGGGCCGCTACCAGAACATCGCCGGCCAGCAGCACATGGTCTGCGAGGCGGGCACCCTGCTCTTCCTGCACAACGGCATCTGGCACGGCGGCGGCGTGAATCATTCAGACCGTACACGGACGATGTTCAAGGTGCGGATGAATCCCTCGCGGCCGCAGGTGCGCCTGTGGGACGTTGAACCGAAGGCTCAGGCCCAGCGGCCGATCTTCCTGGTGAAGACCCCGCAGCCCGAAACCGTCGAGAGCATCCTGATGACGCCCGAGCCCTGGTTCGAGCAGGACACCGGGCGGCTGGAGTATGTGAACCGCATCAAGCTCTGGCGACACCTGACCGGCGATCCCGGCTACGACGCCGACTACTGGATGGGCCGGCTGGAAAATCCGGCGCGGGCGGAGCGGAACCTTAACGACCGGCTCTGAAGATGCAGGCTCCGCACGCCAGGACCTGACCACGTGACCGAAGCCGCTGCACCCGCCGCACCGCCGACCTCCCTGGTCTTCGACAGGAAGGTGCTGGCGATCCAGGTCGTGTTCGCCGCAGTCCTGGCGATCGGCCTGGGCTTGCAGGCCGTGAAGGTGGTGCCCGACTTCTCCGCGTTCTGGGCCGCGCACCATGTGGCGAGGCCCTACGACGCGGCCATCCTGTCCCAGGCGGCCAACGCCAAGACCTTCTTCCCCTATGCGCCGACGTTCCTGGTGATGACCTTCCCGTTGGCGTGGGTCTCCATGACGGTCGGCTACCTGGCCTGGGTCGGGCTTTCCGCCGCCGGGCTGGTCGCCAGCATGCGCCGGCTGTCGGCGCCGCTGACGCTGGCGGTTCCGGCCGTGTTCATGGGGGTCGTCGCCGGCCAGACATGCCTGGTCATGGGCGCCCTGCTGTTTGCCGGAGCAACGCTTCGCAAGCGGCCCGCGTTGGCGGGCGCGCTGCTGGGCGTCGCGGCCTGCATCAAGCCGCAGGTCGTCGTTCTGCTTCCGTTTGTCCTGCTGGCCGGCCGCGAGTGGCGGATGATCGCTGGGGCCGTGGGCGCGGGCCTGCTGCTCTGCCTCGCCGCGACCTTGGCCTACGGACCGGGCATCTGGGCGGATTGGCTGAGTTCGCTGCCGGGCTTCCTGAAAGCGAACGACGCGACCTGGGCCGGCCGCTACCTCGCGCTGCCGGGGCTGTGGAAGATCGCGGCCCTGGCCGCCGGTGCGGCCGCGGCGGCCTGGGCCGGCTGGCGCGGCCAACTGGAGCGTGGCGTCTTCGTCGCGGTCGCGGCAGCGCTGTTGGGCTCGCTGCACGCCATGGACTACGACGCCGCGATCCTGGCGCCGTTCGCGGTTTCCGCCGCGCTCGCCAATCGTTGGCTGGCCCTCCCCTATGTCGTCGCCCTCGCCTTCCCGCCAAGCCCCTGGACGGTGCTGGCCCTGGCGGCGCTGACGACGTGGAGCATTCTTGCTGGCGGATGGCGGTTCAACCTCGCCCCACAAGCCGGCTCGAAACAGAAAGGGAACATGATATAGGGCCTGAATGGCCGACGCCGCGGTCCCCGCCGATCTCCTGCCGCCTAGGTTCGCCGACTGGTTCGCCAAGCGGGGCTGGAGCGCACGCGCGCATCAGCTGGCGATGGTGGAGCGCGCGCAGCAGGGGCGCGACGCCCTGCTGATCGCGCCGACCGGGGGCGGCAAGACGCTGGCCGGGTTCCTGCCGAGCCTGATCGAGCTCTCCGAACGGCCGCCGGCCAACGCCCCGCGCAGTCTGCACACCCTCTACATATCGCCGCTGAAGGCGCTGGCGGTGGACGTCGAGCGCAACCTCAATGCGCCTATCCTTCAGATGAGCCTGCCGATCGTGGCCGAGAGCCGGACCGGCGACACCGGCCTCGCGCGGCGCCAGCGGCAGCGGGTGAAGCCGCCGGACATCCTTTTGACCACCCCTGAGCAACTTGCGCTGCTTTGCGCCTGGGAGGGCGCGCGGCTCTATTTCGAGAACCTGTCGTGCGTGATCCTGGACGAGATCCACACGCTGCACGCCTCCAAGCGCGGCGACCTGCTGGCGCTCGACCTGGCGCGCATCCAGCAGTTCGCGCCGAACCTTCGCCGCGTGGGGCTCTCCGCGACAGTGGACGACCCCGAGGTGATCAAGGCGTGGATGGCGAACCATGGCGACCCGGTTCCTCCCCCTTTGGGGGAGGTGTCGGCGCAGC
>JBOHKZ010000216.1:0-6732 GCA_050729355.1 Phenylobacterium sp.
CTTCAAGGTCGGCGACCGCGTCGCGTCGGCCGGCGTTTCGGGCGGCTATGCCGACTATTCCGTCGTCTCGGCCGACCGCGCCGTGGCGATCCCGGACGGCGTGGACGCGCGGACCGCCGCCGCCGCGCTGCTCAAGGGCATGACGGTCGAATTCCTGATCCGCCGCCTACACGAGGTGAAGGCCGGCGAAACGATCCTGGTCCACGCGGCCGCCGGTGGGGTCGGCCAGATCATGGTGCAGTGGGCCAAGGCGCTGGGCGCCGTGGTCATCGGCACGGTCGGCTCCGAGGCCAAGGCCGCCCGGGTCCGCGAGCTCGGGGCTGACCACGTCATCCTCTATCGCGACCAGGATGTGGCCGCCGAGGTCCGCCGGATCACTGACGGCAAGGGCGTTCCCGTGGCCTATGACTCGGTCGGCAAGGACACCTTCGAGGGCACGCTGAAGAGCCTGGCGCGCCGCGGCCTGTTCGTCAGCTTCGGCAACGCGTCCGGCCCGCCGCCGCCGATCGAGGGGCGGCAGCTCATGCTCAACGGCTCGCTGTTCTTCACCCGTCCGACCATGGGCGACTACCAGGCGACCACGGCGGAGCTCGACGCCAGCGCCAAGGCGCTCTTCGACATGATCGGCTCCGGCAAGATCAAGATCGAGATCGGCCAGACCTTCCCCCTCGCCGAGGCCCGCAAGGCCCACGAAGCGCTGGAAGGCCGCCAGACGATCGGGGCGAGCCTGCTCATTCCATAGATCGTAGAAATGAAAACGCCGCCGTTCCGGAGAACGGCGGCGTCCCATGTTTCACGTGAAACACAAGTAGCGCGAGTAGGGCCGAGTAGGGCTCAAGCCATACGTGCGCTTAGGTGTTCATGGACTGGAAGAACTCTTCGTTGGTCTTCGCATTCCGCAGCTTGTCGAGAAGGAACTCGATCGCGTCCTGAGCGCCCATCGGGCCGAGGATTCGCCGGAGGATATAGGTCTTCTGCAGGTGCTCCTTCGGCGTGATCAGCTCTTCCTTGCGGGTGCCGGACTTGATCACGTCGATGGCCGGGTAGACGCGCTTGTCGGCGACCTTGCGGTCCAGCACGATTTCCGAGTTACCGGTGCCCTTGAACTCTTCGAAGATGACTTCGTCCATCCGGCTGCCGGTGTCGATCAGCGCGGTGGCGATGATGGTCAGCGAGCCGCCTTCCTCGATGTTCCGCGCGGCGCCGAAGAAGCGCTTGGGGCGCTGCAGGGCGTTGGCGTCGACACCGCCGGTCAGCACCTTGCCGGAGGACGGCACGACGGTGTTGTACGCGCGGCCGAGACGGGTGACGGAGTCCAGCAGGATCACCACGTCGCGCTTGTGCTCGACCAGGCGCTTGGCCTTTTCGATAACCATTTCAGCGACTTGGACGTGACGCGTGGCCGGTTCGTCGAAGGTCGAGGAGATCACCTCGCCCTTCACGGTGCGCTGCATGTCCGTGACTTCTTCCGGCCGCTCGTCGATCAGCAGCACGATCAGATAGCACTCGGGGTGGTTGGTCTCGATCGACTTGGCGATGTTCTGCAGCATCACCGTCTTGCCGACCCGCGGCGGGGCGGTGATCAGGCAGCGCTGGCCCTTGCCGAGCGGGGCGACGATGTCGATGACCCGGCCGGAGCGGTCCTTCAGGGTCGGGTCGTCGATCTCCATCCGCAGCCGCTGATCGGGGTAGAGCGGCGTCAGGTTGTCGAAGAGCACCTTGTGGCGGACGTTCTCGGGGTTCTCGAAGTTGGTCAGGTCGACCTTCACCAGCGCGAAGTAGCGCTCGCCTTCGCGCGGCGCGCGGATGGCGCCGTCGACCGAGTCGCCGGTCCTGAGGCCGAACTTCCGGATCTGCGAGGGGCTGACATAGATGTCGTCGGGGCCGGGCAGGTAGTTGGCTTCCGGCGAGCGCAGGAAACCGAAGCCGTCCTGGACCACCTCGAGCGTGCCCGAGCCGGAGATCTCGACGCCTTCTTCGGCCAGCACCTTGAGGATCGCGAACATGATGTCCTGCTTGCGCATGGAGTTCACGTTCTCGATCTCGAAGAGCTCGGCGAAGGCCAGCAGGTCGGCCGGCGCTTTGTCCTTCAGCTCCTGCAGGCTCATCCGGGTGAGCCCCATCCGGGCGATGGTGTTGGCGACCTCGGAGGGCTCTTCCGCCTCAGCGGCCTCAGCCGCTTCAGCAGCCTCCTCGGCAGGGGTTTCGGCGATGGCGCTGTCGAGCGCCTCGGTTTCCGGCGCGTCGTCGGTCGGGATGTTGTCGTCTTGCATGGGTCTTCACTCGTGATCGCCCACAGCCGGACGGACTCCCGGCGTGGGCTTTTAAGGATGTGGGCGCTCGCGGAGCGCCGGATGTGTTCGTCTTCGTGGGGGCCGGACCGAAGCTGCGTCTAGGCGCGCGACGACCGGAAATAAGGCGGGGCGCGCCACCTTCGCGACGCGTGAGCCGATCGGAACCACATAAAGGGGTCCGCGGTCAAGGAGACGTGGGGTCGCTCCCGGCTAAGTTCAATCAGCGAAAGGCGAATTCCGTGGTCACGGCCAGCACCATGACGACCGCCGCCAGGAACGGCAGCTCGTTGGTGGCGCGCCAGAATTTCGCGGACTTCGGCCGCTGGCCCTCGGCGATCTGCCGGCGGGATTTCGAGAGGAACCCGTGCCAGTAGCCGAGGAAGATGATGCCGGCGATCTTCACCAGCATCCAGGGCAGCAACAGGAAGCCCCAGCCCAGTCGCTGGCTGCCGTCGATCCAGATCAGCCCGAAGCCGAACAGGAAGGTCAGCGCCATCGCTGGATTGATGATGATCCGCAGGAGCTTGGCTTCCCACACCTTGAAGTGGGCGTCGAACTCGCTGCCCGGAGGCGCGGTCTCGGTGTGGTAGGCGAAGAGCCGGGGCAGGTACATCATGCCGCTCATCCAGGCGATCACCGCGATGATGTGCAGCCCGCGCAGCAGGTCGTACCAGTTCATGTGAGCGCCCCCTCCGCCTTCAGCGCGCATTTGCCATGGCCAGCGGGGCAACGCCAAGGGCCATGCGGCGCAATCCCCCCCGGCCGTTCGAGCGACGACAGCACGGCCGCGGACAGGCTCTCGATGAAGGAGTCGCGCACGCCGGGCGTCCGGGCGCGCAGATAGGGCGTCGCGCCGACCTGGCGGGCGAGCTCGGCGTACTCATGGTCGAGCTCGACCAGGGTCTCCACGTGCTCGGAGACGAAGGCGATCGGGGCGACGATCACGCCCTTGCCTTCGGCGCCGGCGCGGCGGATCTCGTCGTCGGTGGAGGGCGTCAGCCATTGCAGGCGTCCGACGCGGCTCTGGAAGCAGACTTGGCGATCGGTCAGTTCGGGCAGCAGCTCGCCGATCGCCGCCGCGGTCGCCTCGATCTGCGCGCGGTAGGGATCGCCGCCGTCGACGATCTTCTGCGGCAGCCCATGGGCGGAGAACAGCAGGCGGATGTTGGCGGGCTTGCCGGCGGTCTCCCAGAGATTGCGGATGGCGTCGGCGTGAGCGTGGGCCAGGCCCTGGACCGTCGGGTAGCAGCAGACCCCGCGCGACCGGCCAGGTCCCCGATAGACCGCTTTCCAGTCCTTGAGCGATGAGCCGGTCGTGGTGGTCGAGAACTGCGGATAGAGCGGCAGCAGCACGATCTCGTCCGGCGCGAAGGCCGCGACCTGCGCCGCGGTCTCCCGGGCGAAGGGCTTCCAGTAGCGCATCGCGATGAAGCACTTGGCCTCGACGTCCGGGGCGGCGAGCTTCAGGGCCGCGGCCAGCGCCTTCGCCTGCGCCTCGGTTTCCGGAAGCAAAGGCGAGCCGCCGCCCATGATCCGGTAGTTGGCCTGTGCGGTCTTTTCCCGCGTGGTCGAGATCAGGGCAGCCAGCGGATAGCGCGCCACCGCCGGCAGGGTGATGATAGCTGGATCACGGAAGAGATTGAAAAGAAACGGCTTTACCGCGCCCTGATTGTCCGGTCCGCCGAGATTGAAGAGGACGACGGCGAGCTTTTTCACTCCGCGGCCATGGCCTTCACGGGCTTGCCCGTCACCCGCTCGACGACCCGGGCGATGTGGGCGATCGGCGTATCGGGCATGACCCCGTGACCGAGGTTGAAGATGTAGGGGCCGCCGCTCCACTGGGCGAGGAGTTGTTCGACGCGGGCGTCCAGCGCAGGGCCGCCGGCCCGCAGCAAGAGGTTGTCGAGCGCGCCCTGGATGGTCTTGCCGTTCGCCTGCAGGCGCTGGCCGAGCGCGGCGCTGGCCTGGGTGTCGAGCGCCACCGCATTGACCGGCACGGCCGCGGCGTAGTTGTCGACCAGCGCGCCGGCGCCCCGTGGGAAGCCGATGAAGGGCGCGGTGACGCCGGCGGCGCGGACCTGGCGGACGATCTCCTGATGCGGCCGGATCACGATGCGTTCGAAGACGTCCTCGGCCAGGCCTTCCGCCCAGCTCTCGAAGATCTTCAGCACCTGGGCGCCCGACTTCGCCTGCATGACCAGGTAGCGGGCGGTGGAGTCCACGAGGACGTCCAGCAGGGCGTCGAGCTTTTCGGGATTGTTGTAGGCGTAGGTCCGCGCAGCCGAACGATCCGATCCCCTGCCCTCGATCATGTAGGTGGCGACGGTCCAGGGTCCGCCCGCGAAGCCGATCAGCGCCCGCTCCGGCTCCAGCTCGGCGCGCACGCGGGCCAGGGTCTCACCGATCTCGGAAAGCCGGCCGGTGGAGGCTTCGACCTCGTCGGCCATACGCGCGATGTCCGGCAGCTCTCCGAGCCGCGGCCCCTCGCCCGTCTCGAACCAGACCTCCTGGCCGAGCGCCCGGGGAATCAGAAGGATGTCGGCGAACACGATGGCGGCGTCGAGCGGGAAGCGGCGCATCGGCTGCAGGGTCGCCTCGGCCGCCATCTCGGGATTGTGGCAGAAGGCGATGAAGTCGCTGGCCCGGGTCCGGAGCTCCCGGTATTCCGGCAGTGACCGGCCGGCCTGGCGCATGAGCCAGATCGGCGGCCGATCCAGGGTTTCGCCGGCCAGGGCGCGCAACAGGCGGGGCGTCTCACTCATGAGAGGCTTAAATCGCCTAACGCCCCAAGGCTCAAGCCCACGCGAACCGATCCTCGGCCCGTCTGCCCTTCTTCCTATCCTTAAGAATTAGAAAAAGGATTGGGACGGAAGTGACAGGGCCTGTCGAGAACGTGGACAACCTGGCGCGTCCCTCGTGGGTTCGCGGCTTGTCCCCAATCCATCCGCCGCCATCGGCGAGGTTTTCCCGGGGCTGTGAGTCACGGGGAACAACGCCAAGCCCCCTTCAGCGCCTTAAGGTTTCGTTAATTCATTGGGGGAGGAACCGGGGTTCCGATGTGGCTGTCCCGGAACTGTCGACAATCGGTTTCGGCTGAAACCCCGCGTCCGGCGCCAGTTGATTAACGAGACGTAAACGCCCCAATTCCTCCCGCCCATACATTCGGGGCTTCCAGGCGGCCGCGACGCACGCGATCTATCCCCATCGGCGCCTGCCTTCGCTAAGACTGCTCCACAGAAATCGTCCCCAGGCTTTTTTCCAGCCAGCACTTCCTCGAGGGTCCCAAGACGTGACCACGCCCGCGCCACGGCTCGCCACCTACTTCCACGTCCACCTGGTGTCGGACTCCACCGGCGAGACGCTGAACGCCATGGCCCGCGCGGTCTGCGCCCGGTTCGACAACGTCCTGCCCATCGAACACATCTACGCGCTGGTCCGCTCTCAGCGGCAGCTCGACCGGGCGCTCGGCGATATCGAAGAGGCGCCCGGCGTCGTCATCCACACCATCGTCGACGACAAGCTGCGCGAGGCGCTGGAGGAAGGCTGCCGGCGGCTGGACATGCCCTGCATCCCGGCGCTCGACCCGCTGGTCTCGGCCATGTCGCGCTACCTGGGCTACGCGACCACCACCCGGGTCGGCGCGCACCTGCGGCTGGACACCGACTACTTCAACCGCATGGACGCGCTGAACTACGCCATCGGCCACGACGACGGCCAGGGCGGCCAGGACCTGGAACAGGCCGACGTGATCCTGGTGGGCGTGTCGCGCACCTCGAAGACCCCGACCTGCATCTACCTGGCGCACCGCGGCGTCCGCGCCGGCAATGTGCCGCTGGTCCCCGGCCGGCCGCCGCCGGAAAAGCTGTTCAACCTGAAGAACACCCTGGTCGTCGGCCTGACCATCTCGCCCGACCGCCTCATCCAGATCCGCCGCAACCGCCTCCTCAGCCTCAAGGAGAACCGGGAGAGCACCTATATTGATGTGGACGCCGTGCGCGACGAGATCGTCCAGGCGCGCCGGCTCTATGAGCGTCAGGGCTGGCCGGTGATCGACGTGACCCGCCGCTCGGTCGAGGAAACCGCCGCGGCGGTGCTGAACGTGCTGCATGGCGGTCATGGCCAGGTCGAGGTGCTGGGGTGACCTCAGGGATTGTGCTGGCCTCGAAAAGCGCGGCCCGGCGTGCGGTGCTGGACGGCGCCGGCGTACCCTACGAAGCGGCCACAGCGGGCGTGGACGAGGACGCCGTGAAGGTCGGGATGCTGGCCGAAGGCGCCAACGCCCGCGATATCGCCGATGCGCTGGCCGAACTGAAGGCGATCAAGGTCTCCCGTTCACGGACGGAGTTCGTCGTGGGCGCCGACCAGACGCTGGAATTCGAAGGCCGGCTCTACGACAAGGCCGAGACGCTGGCCGAGGCCCGCGCGCGGCTGCAGACCC
>JBOHKZ010000217.1:0-16543 GCA_050729355.1 Phenylobacterium sp.
GTCCTGCCCTTCAGCTTGGGTCCCCCGGATCAGCTTTCAGCTGACCGGAGGATGACGGGAGTGGTTGGCAGGCTGCGCAAATTCATGCTCCCTTCCGTCCCAAACCCTGGGGAGGGAAACACCATGACGGCCACTGCTTCAGCGCCGGTTCAGCGGCGGGGGATCGTCCCGGCCATCGTCGCCGGCGGGCTGACCGCGGCGACCTGCGACTTCATCGCCGCCATGCTGATCTACCACCTGCCGGCGCTCACCGTGGGCAAGGCGGTAGCGCGCGGCTGGTTCGGGCGGGAGAAGGCGATGGCGGGCGGGCTCGACGTCTCGATCATCGGGATCGTCTCGCACTATTCGATCCTGCTGGTGGCCGCGGCGATCTTCGTCTTCGCCTCGCTGCGCTTCCCGATCCTGCGCCAGCGCGCGGTGATCGTCGGCATCCTCTTCGGCCTCTGCATCTATGTGGTGATGCATTTCGTCGTGCTGCCGCTGTCGGCCGCGGGGCCGGGGAACCCCAAAGGCATCCAGCTTGTCGAAGAGCTTTTCGGCCACATGTTCGTCATCGGCCTGCCGATCGCGCTCTGGGCGCGGAAGTTCCTGGGAACGACCTGAACCCCAGGAGCGTGACAGCCGAAAGTGGCTGCCGGTTTCGGCGCCCGTCACGCTCCAAAGTACAATTCGCGCTCTTCCGTGAAACGGAAGAGCTGGGGCCGGGTTTTCGCCAGAATGCGGGGCTAGACCTTGGCCGCGGCCGGGTGGAGATAGAGCTATGCGCAATGTCCTGATCGCCGCCACGGCAGCCCTGTCGCTCACCGCCTGCGCCTCCGTGCAACGGCTCGACGCGGCCAACGACGTCCACGCCTTGCTGGTCTCCATCCGCGACAACGACAGCCGGACCTTCGATGAGCACGTCGACCATGAGGCGCTGAAGCGCCAGCTGTCGGCGCAGATCGACCAGCGGATCGGCCAGAACAAGAAGGTGCGCGAACTCGCCGCCCTGCTGGGCCCCTCGGTCGTCGACTTCGCCGACCAGGCGCTAATCCAGCCCAAGACCTTCAAGCTGGTCGCCGAGCAGTACGGCTACAGTTCCTCGACCAAGATCCCGAACCCGGTGGCGATCTCCACCACGCTCAAGAACCTGCCCGACGGCCGGGTCTGCGCCACCCGCAAGAAGGAGGGCCCCTGCGTGCTCACCTTCACCAAGGAGCAGGGCGTCTGGAAGCTCACCAGCTTCGATGGCGATTTCTCTACCCTGCGCCTGAAGCTCTGAGGTTAAGCTCCGCCCTGCAGTTCCGGGCGGGGTGATCCATGGGCTACGAAGCGGCGCTGGCCGAGTACGAGAAGTTCGACTTCGAGGACGGCCCCTGGACCCGCACGGTGTACCGGCGCGGAACCGGTCCCGCGGTCATCATCATCCACGAGATCCCGGGCCTTCACCCGCTGGTCGTGGCGTTCGCCGATCGGGTGGCCGCTCAGGGCATGACCGTCTTCTTGCCCAGCCTGTTCGGAACGCCAGGCAAGCCGGTCAGCCGCAACTATGCGCTGGGCTCGATGCTGAGCGCGCTCTGCATCCACCGCGAATTCCACGTCTGGCGCGCCGGGACCTCCAGCCCCATCGTCGAGTGGCTGCGCGCGCTGGCCCGCAAGGCGCACGCCGAATGCGGCGGCAAGGGCGTGGGCGCGGTCGGCATGTGCTTCACCGGCGGCTATGCGCTGGCGATGATGACCGAGCCCGCGGTGGTGGCGCCGGTGCTCTCGCAGCCCTCCATGCCGATCGCCGCGGGCTCCGCCAAACGCGCCGCCGGCTTCGACGCCACCGAGGCCGAGGTCTCCTGCGCCAAGGCCCGGATGGCCGCCGAGAACCTCTCGATGATCGGCCTGCGGTTCAAGAGCGACAAGCTGGTCCCCGACGCCCGCTTCGCGAACTACAAGCATACCTTCGGCGATCGGTTCGAGGCCATCGAGCTGGAAGACGAGGACGCCGCGCCGGCCGACATCCCGCCGCACTCGGTGCTGACCCTGCACCTGCGACCCGACGGCCCGAGCAAGGCGGCCGAGCAGCGGGTGATCGCCTTCTTCAAGACCCGGACCGGGGCTTAGGCGCCGCTCGCCTCACTGGACTCCGCCGTCTCTCGCGACTAGAAGCCCGCCCTTCCCTGCGTTCGGCGCGTCCGATCCGTGCCCCAGGCTTGAACGAGCGACCCGCCATGAAGCGTCCCACGCCCACCCGTCGAGAACCGCCCAAGGGCCCCAGCCAGCGGCAACTACGCGCCGGCGAACTGATGCGCCACGCCCTGGTGGAGATCCTGCGGGAAGAAGCCATCAACGATCCGGTGCTGACCGGCATCTCTGTGACCCTGACCGAAGTGCGGATGAGTCCTGACCTGCGCAACGCCACCATCTTCGTCGAGCCCCTGGGCGGCGGCGAGACGGCGCGCGAGGTGGTCAAGGCGTTGAACCGACACCACAAATACCTGCGCGGACGGCTGGGCCACGCCATCGACATGAAATTCACCCCGGCGCTCAAATTCCTGCACGACGAGAGCTTCGACGAGGCCGCGCGGATGAACCGCCTGTTCGCCGACCCGCGCGTGTCACAAGACCTGCAGCCCCGCGAGCCTTCGGACAGCTGGAAGGACGAAGACTAGTGGGCCGCCGCCGCAAGGGCGACGCGGTCTCCGGCTGGATCTGCCTCGACAAGCCCTACGACCTGACGTCGACCCACGCCGTCGGCCGCATCCGCCGCATCTTCAACGCTCAGAAGGCGGGCCACGCCGGCACGCTCGATCCGCTGGCCACCGGCATCCTGCCCATCGCCCTGGGCGAGGCGACCAAGACCGTCGCCTTCATGGTCGACGCCGACAAGGCCTACCGCTTCACCATCGCCTGGGGCCGCACGACCGCCACCCTGGACCGCGAAGGCGAGACGATCGCGGAGTCCGACGTGCGCCCAAGCGCCGCCGAGGTCGAGGCCGTGCTTCCCCGGTTCGTCGGCGAGATCAGCCAGGTCCCGCCCGCCTATTCCGCCATCAAGGTGGACGGGGAGCGCTCCTACGATCTGGCTCGTGCAGGCGCTGCCGTGGAGCTCGCGCCCCGCATCGTCACGGTCCATGCGGCCCGCGTGGCCGAGGTTCCGGACGCCGATCACATCACGCTGGAGATCGAGTGCGGCAAAGGCACCTATGTCCGCGCCATCTGCCGCGACCTGGCTGACGCCCTGGGCGCCTGCGGCCATGTCAGCGACCTGCGACGGACCCGTGTTGGGCCATTCAGCGACAAAACCGCCGTCACGCTGGAATTGCTTGAGGATTTAGGGCATAAGGCCCGCCAGTCGGAGCTATTGCTTCCGGTCGAGACCGCCCTGGACGACATCCCGGAGCTGGCCGTGACCGACGAAGACGCTTTCCGGCTGAAGCAGGGACGGTCGATCGTTCTCGTTCCCCGACAGGTGGAAACAGTGAAAGCCAGGCTCAAGCCGGGCTCGCGCACCGTTTCAGCCATGTTGGGCGGGAAGGTCATCGCTCTCTGCGAGATGCGTGCGGGCCGGCTCGAACCCTCGCGTGTCTTTCACCTTTGAAAGAGCGGAGACAACCCGATGTCGATTACGGCTGAACGTAAAGCTGAAGTGATCAAGTCCCATGCCCGCGGCGAAGCGGACACGGGCAGCGCCGAGGTCCAAGTGGCGATCATGTCCGAGCGGATCGCGAACCTGACCGAGCACTTCAAGACCCACAAGAAGGACAACCACTCGCGCCGCGGCTTGCTCAAGCTCGTGTCCGCGCGCCGGTCGCTCCTGGATCACCTGAAGAAGTCCGACGCGGACCGCTATCAGAAGCTGATCGAGACCCTCGGCCTGCGCCGCTAGGTCTTTCAGAAGGTCCTCGGAAGCGCTTGCGCGCCTCCCGGGACCGGACGAATTTTATCCGCCGCTCCTCCGTAACAGGCCGGGGGACCCCAATGCGGCACGGGCGGCCTCATACGCAAAGAGGCCGCTGACTACACACGCCGAGGGCTCAAACGAAGTCCTCATCGCCTGTTCAACTGGAGAGGATTTCGGAAGACCGATCCCTGTCCGCCCCCGCCGGGAATACGCCCGCCGGGACAGAAAGAAGCAAAATGTTCAAGATCAAACTCAAGACCATCGAGTGGTGCGGCAAGACGCTCACGCTCGAAACCGGCCGCATGGCCCGTCAGGCCGACGGCGCCGTCCTGGTCACCTACGGTGAGACCATGGTCCTCGCGACCGCCGTCTTCGCCAAGAGCCAAAAGCCCGGCCAGGATTTCTTCCCCCTGACCGTGAACTACCAGGAGAAGTTCTACGCCGCGGGCAAGATCCCGGGCTCCTTCCCCCGCCGCGAAGGCGCGCCCTCGCAAAAGGAAACCCTGACCAGCCGCCTGATCGACCGACCGATCCGCCCGCTGTTCGTCAAGGGCTTCAAGAATGAAGTCCAGGTCGTCTGCACCGTGCTGGCGCACGACCTCGAGAACGATCCCGACATCGTGGCCCTGGTTGGCGCCTCCGCCGCCCTGGTGATCTCCGGCGCGCCCTTCATGGGCCCGATCGGCGGCGCCCGCGTCGGCTTCGTCAACGGCGAGTACGTCCTCAACCCGACGCTCGACGAGATGAAGGAAAGCCGGATGGACCTCGTGGTCGCCGGCACTCATGACGCCGTCATGATGGTCGAGTCCGAAATCCAGGAAATGACCGAGGACGAAGTCCTGAAGGGCGTGATGTTCGCCCACGCCGGCATGCAGCCGGTGATCGACGCGATCATCGAACTGGCCGACCACGCCGCCAAGGAGCCCTTCAACTTCGAGCCGGAAGACACCGACGCCATCAAGGCCGAGATGAAGAAGGCCGTGGGCAAGGATCTGGCCAACGCCTTCAAGATCCCCGCCAAGCTGGAGCGTCAGGACGCGGTCGCCGCGGCCAAGGCCAAGCTGACCGACAAGTTCGGCAAGTCGGACGCCAACCCGGCCGGCATCAGCGCGGACAAGCTGGGCGCGGTGTTCAAGGAACTGGAAGCCGACGTCGTGCGTCGCAACATCCTCGACACCGGCATCCGCATCGACGGCCGCAAGGTCGATCAGGTCCGCCAGATCGTCGGCGAAGTGGGCGTCCTGCCCCGCGCCCACGGCTCGGCCCTGTTCACCCGCGGCGAGACCCAGGCGCTGGTCGTGGCCACGCTCGGCACCGGCGACGACGAACAGCTCATCGATGCCCTCGAGGGCAAGTACTATGAGAAGTTCATGCTGCACTACAATTTCCCCCCCTTCTCGGTCGGGGAAACGGGCCGCATGGGCGCGCCGGGCCGTCGTGAAGTCGGCCACGGCAAGCTGGCGTGGCGGGCGATCCGCCCGATGCTGCCGAGCGTCGAGGACTTCCCCTACACCATCCGCCTGGTCTCCGAGATCTTCGAGTCCAACGGCTCGTCCTCGATGGCTTCGGTCTGCGGTTCGTCGCTGGCCCTGATGGATGCGGGCGTGCCCCTGAAGAAGCCGGTCTCCGGCATCGCCATGGGCCTGATCCTGGAAAGCGACGGCTTCGCCGTTCTCTCCGACATCCTGGGCGACGAGGACCACCTCGGCGACATGGACTTCAAGGTCGCCGGCACCGCCGACGGCATCACGTCGCTGCAGATGGACATCAAGATCGCCGGCATCACCGAGGAGATCATGAAGCAGGCGCTCGCCCAGGCTAAGGGCGGCCGCGATCACATCCTCGGCGAGATGAACAAGGCCATGGAGGCTCCCCGCCAGGAGCTGGGCGAATACGCGCCGAAGATCGAAACCATCAAGATCCCGGTGGAAAAGATCCGCGAAGTGATCGGCACGGGCGGCAAGGTGATCCGCGAGATCACCGCCGAGACCGGCGCCAAGATCGACATCGGCGAAGACGGCACGATCAAGATCGCGGCCGCCGAGCAGTCCAAGATCGAAGCCGCCAAGACCTGGATCAAGTCGATCACCCAGGAAGCGGAAGTCGGCGCGATCTACACCGGCAAGGTCGTGAAGGTCGTCGATTTCGGCGCCTTCGTGAACTTCTTCGGCGCCAAGGACGGCCTGGTTCACGTCAGCCAGATCTCGTCCGAGCGCGTGAACAAGGTCTCCGACGTCCTGCAGGAAGGCCAGTCCGTGAAGGTGAAGCTCCTGGGCTTCGACGATCGCGGCAAGACGCGCCTGTCCATGAAGGTCGTCGACCAGGAAACCGGTGAAGACCTCAGCTCCAAGCAGCCGGAAGGCGCGGACGCCTAAACGTCCCACCTACCGCTGACATGATCAGGGCGGCTGCAGCGATGCAGCCGCCCTTTTTCTTTTGGGCTATCGGTCCGCGGCGACCTGGCGCGGGGGGAAGAGACTGTGCCGGGCCAAGGCAAGCTCGACCATGACGAGCAGGGCGCCGATCGTAACCGCGATGCTCACGCCGGCACGCTGACCTTCACCCCGTAGCGCGGGGCAGGGTGGGCGTTGGAGAGGTTGGGGGCCATGGCCAGGCGCGCGGTCTGGAAGGCGTCCCACTGGGCCGGGTCGAGCAGCGAGGGGACGGTGACCAGCTCACCCCTGTCGAGACCGACCAGGGCGGCATCCACCA
The DNA here is from genome assembly GCA_050729355.1 of Phenylobacterium sp. GTDB lineage: Bacteria > Pseudomonadota > Alphaproteobacteria > Caulobacterales > Caulobacteraceae > Phenylobacterium. The sequence continues at coordinate 6,584 of JBOHKZ010000217.1, forward strand.
GTTCGTCCACGTCCATGGTTCGAGCCGGATCGAGGTCTTCCACCTTGCGGCCGGAGCGTTCCCAGATCTCCGTGCGCGTCGCGCCCGGCAGCACGGCCTGGAACTTCACGCCGGCCGCGCCGAGTTCGTGGTTCAGCCCCTGGGTCAGATAGAGGACGAAGGCCTTGGTCGCGCCATAGGCGACGCTGCCGTACTCCGGCACGAGGCCCACTACGGAGCCCACGTTGACGATGGTCCCCGAGCCACGGGCGGCGAACGCCTTGGCCGCGGCGTTGGCCAGTTGGGTCACCGTCACGACGTTCAGCTCGATCAGCCGGCCGAGTTCGTCGGCGTCCTGGGTGAGGAAAGTGCCGGAGGCCGCCACGCCGGCGTTGTTGATCAGCAACTCGATGCCATCGTCGCTCGCAAGTCGCGCGGCGACCTTGGCCACGTCGGCCTTGTCGGTCAGATCGGCGCGCAGCACCTCGACCTTCACGTTAGCCTCAGCGCGCAGCTTCACCGCCAAGGCTTCCAGCCGGCCCGCGTCACGCGCCACCAGGATAAGGTCGTGGCCGCGTCGCGCCAGGCGGTCGGCATAGACCGCGCCGATGCCGGCCGATGCGCCGGTGATCAGCGCTGCGCCCTTCTTGTCGTTGCTCATTTCGTCTCTCCTTGCCGACGCTCGTCGCGGGTCGGCCTGGATCGGCAAATGGGGGCGCTGCGGCTCAGATCATCACATGATGACCATCATATTTTCTTGATGCAGGCCCGCATTCTCTGAAGCAGCCTCGATCGTGGGGGATGTAGGGCTTAGCGGGCCTTGCGGGCCGCGTAGCGGGCGTCGCGCTTGGCCTGGGCCTCGGCCTTGGTGAGCTGCTTGCGCTCCTTGCGGGCCCCTCGCTTCTCCGCCAGGGCGGCTTCCTCATCGGCGACGATGCCGGCCTGGATGGCGGCGGCCTTGTCGGCGGCTGCCAGGCGTGCAGCTTCCTTGTCGTCGGCGCGGGCCTGACGGACGGCTTTCAGTTCGGCTTCCTTGGCCGCGGCGCGGGTCTCGCCTTGCGGCGCGGTGACGGTGGGTTTGGGCTTTAGCTTGGCGAGCAGAGCGGCCTTGGCCTCCGCGGCGGTCGCGAGGCGATCGGTCAGGCCGGAGCCCTTTAGGTCTTTCATGGAGGCTTTCACATCGTCCGCGGTGGCGCGGAGGCCGCCAGGGTACAGGAATTGGCCCCGATCTGGCGCGAAAACGAAAAGGCCCGCCTTTTCAGGCGGGCCTCTCGTCAGACGCTCCCCGTAAATTCTAGCCGCGCAGCTTGCGCAGCAGCAGGTCGACATCGCGGGCGATCTGCGGATCTTCGGCCTTCAGCTGCTCGATCCGGCGCACGGCGTGCAGCACGGTGGTGTGGTCGCGGCCGCCGAAGCGCCGGCCGATGTCGGGCAGCGAGCGGGTGGTGATCTGCTTGGCCAGCCACATGGCCACCTGGCGAGGCCGGGCGACCGCGCGGGCGCGGCGTTCGGAGATCAGGTCGGCCTGCTTCAGGCCGTAGTGCTCCGAGACGGTCTTCTGGATGATGTCCACCGTCACCTTGCGCTCATTGCAGGAGAGGTGGGGCCGCAGGATGTTCTGGGCCTCGTCCAGGCCGACGCGGGCGATATCGCCGCCCACGCGGGCCACCAGGGTGTTCAGGGCGCCCTCCAGCTCGCGGACGCTGTCGGTGAAGCGGTCGGCGAGGAACTGCAGGACCTCGGGCCGCGCCGACGGCAGGAAGCGGCCCTGCTGCGCCAGGGTGGCCAGCTTGCGCTCCAGGATGCCCAGGCGAAGGTTCCGGTCGGCCGGCTCGATGCCGCAGACCAGGCCGGCCTGCAGGTGCGAACGCAGCCGCGGCTCCATGTCCGAAAGCTCGGTGGGCGAACGATCGGCGGTCATCACCACGCGGCGGCCGTCCTCGACCAGCGCGATCAGGGTGTGGAACAGTTCTTCCTGCGTCGAAGGCTTCCCGGCGACGAAGTGGACGTCGTCGATCAGCAGCAGGTCGGCGTTGCGCAGCTCGTCCTTGAAAGCCGCGGTCTGCTTGTCCTGGATCGCCTTGACGAACGTCGAGGTGAACCGCTCGGCGGTCAGGTAGACGACCCGCTTGGTGGGCTCATTGCGCATGGCCTCCCAGGCGAGCGCGTTCAGCAGGTGGGTCTTCCCGAAGCCGTAGGGGCCGTGGAACAGCACCGGATTGAAGTGGCCGTCGGACCAGGCCGCCACGCGGCGCGCCACGGCGAAGGCGAACTCATTGGCCGGGCCGGCGACGAATGTGTCGAAGGAGAAACGCTCCTGCAGGCCCTGGAGCCGGCCCTTGCCGGCCACCACGGGCGCCGGTTCGGCCTCGATTTCGAAGACGTCGGGCGCGCTCGGCGCGGCCGTCTCCGGGACCACGGCGGCGATCGCCTGCGGGCCGGAATCCATCTCCATGCGCGACTTCAGGTCGAGCTGGCGACCCATCGGGTCGTTCTGCGCCCAAAGCTCGCCGATACGCCGCCAGGCGTGCCGACGAATCCAGTCGCGCGCGACTCCGGTGGCGGCCACCAGGCACACTTCGTCGCCGGTCTCGCGCAGCGCCGCCTGGCCAAGCCAGGAGCCAAACGTAGCGTCACCCAGCTCGCGCTTCAGGACCACGCATGTCTTGGTCCACACTGCCCCAGCCGGTGCGCTCGCCATAGCTCCCGCCACCCCCCCGCTCATCATGTCGTCGACCCCGTCAATGCCCGTCACGGCAGTAGCCCCGCGCTACGATCCGCGCCTTTTTAATCAACACAAACAGGCTCTTATCCGGCGAACGCTTGCGCTCCGCCGATGCCCCCGTTTTGATCCGGGATCAGATGTAAGACGCCTGTAAGAAGCCCAACACTAGTGAGGGGCCTTGGGGGGTCAACGGTGATTCTTCGGCGTTCCAGCGGATATTTTCGTTGACTCGTGAAGAGCCCTTTGCGGCCAAGGGAAACGCCGTTCTGGCGTCCGTGCGCTGAGAAGTTTCGTCGCATGTGTCGCAGCCGAAACATGCTCCAGACACGAAAAAAACGACGCCCGGGAGGGCGCCGCTTTTGAAACTCAAACCCGATAGGGAAGCGGGGAAAACGTTTCCCCGCGAAAGATCAGGCTGCGGACAGCTTCTTCAGCTGGGCGGCCAGGCGCGAAACCTTCCGCGAGCCGGTGTTCTTGTGAACCACGCCCTTGGTCACGGCGCGCATCAGTTCCGACTGCGCGACGATGAAGGCGGCCTTGGCCGCAGTGGCGTCCCCCGAGGTCAGAGCCTCGTCGAACTTGCGCAGGAACGTCCGAACGCGCGAGCGGCGGGCGGTGTTGACTTCGGTGCGTCGGGCGATCTTGCGGACCGCCTTCTTGGAGCCGGGCGTGTTGGCCATTCGTGGGAGCTCTTCAAACGGAAGCCGCCCGGGACGCCCGAGCGGTGAAAATTGGAGGCGCGGATATACGCAAGGATGGGCCCCGGGTCAACGCACGGTAGGAATAATCCCCTGGGCGCGACGAACGGCCCGCCCGCTATCGCCCGGTGAACTTCGCCGGGCGCTTTTCGACGAAGGCCGCCATGCCTTCCTTCTGGTCGTCGAAGGCGAAGAGCGAGTGGAAGTAGCGGCGCTCGGTCTTCACGCCCTGGCTGAGCGGCGTTTCATAGGCCGCGTTGACCAGTTCCTTGGCGATCATCACCGCGTTGGGCGACAGCGCGGCGATCTTGCGGGCGGTCTCCAGCGCGTTGGCGACCAGGTCTGCGGCAGGCACCACCCGGCTGACCAGGCCGCAGCGTTCGGCCTCGGCGGCGTCCATCATCCGTGCAGTGAGCACCATATCCATGGCCTTCGATTTGCCGGCGAAACGGGTCAGCCGCTGCGTGCCGCCGGCGCCCGGGATGACCCCCAGGTTGATCTCCGGCTGGCCGAACTTGGCGGTGTCGGCGGCGATGATGAAGTCGCACATCATGGCCAGCTCACAGCCGCCCCCGAGCGCGTAGCCGGCCACCGCGGCGATCACCGGCTTGCGGCAGCGGGTCACGCGCTCCCAGTTGCGGGTGATGAAATCCTCGGTGAAGACGTCGGCGTAGCTCTTCGACGCCATCTCCTTGATGTCCGCCCCGGCCGCGAACGCGCGATCGGAGCCGGTGATCACGATGCAGCGCACGCCCGCATCGGCCTCAGCGGCGTCCAGCGCGGCGGTCAGCTCGTCCATCAGCTGGCCGTTCAGCGCGTTCAGCGCTTCGGGGCGGTTCAGGCGGACAAGGGTGACGGCCTGGTCGGACTCGACGATCAGCGTCTGATAGCTCATGGCGGCGGCTCCTTAAGGTGCTCAGGCGGCCTTAAGGCCCCGTGACGGAATAGCCAAGCGCCCGCAGTTGCGCCGGCACGCCGTCTGGCCCGATCAGGTGGCCGACGCCGACGACGACGACGGTGTGTCCCTGGCCCTTCAGCCGCTCGTCGAGCACCTTGGTCCAGTGGACGTTGCGGTCGGTGACCAGGCTCTTGAAGAGGGTCGGGGCGGCCTTGCGCATCTCGGCGATCGCCTCGCGGTCCAGGGCGGCCATGTCGCCGTCCACCCAGGCCTTCACCAGCGCCCCGAACTGATCGGGCTTGGTCTGCATCTCGTCGATGGTCTGGCGCAGCGAGGCGACCTGCTCGTCCCAGGGCGCGTGGCTGAGGATCCCGATCTGCTCGGCCGGGGTTTCGAAGGCCCGCCGCTGGGCTTCCGGGCGCGCGGCCGCCGATATGGTCTTCTCGACCCCGGAGGCGGCGTCGGCGCCGGCCTTGCGATAGGCGCCCCCGGCCAGCGCGATCTCGGCCAGCCACGGCTGCAGCCGGTCGAGCACCGCGGGCGAGACCTCATACATCGCCGCCACCTGCGACAGGCGTTCAGCGTCCCCCGGCGGCAGCAGCTTGAAGAGTGACTGGTCGGGCGCCAGGACCCCCATCTGGGCGGCGAGGCGGCCGGTCTCGGCCTCGGTCGAGGCGTCGATCGGCAGCTCGAACCACAGGTCGTCCGCGGCGGCGAGCGCGCGGACGAGCTCGCTCGGCTCCCAATTGAGGCCCGGCGGCAGGATATGCACCGAGCCGAACAGCACCATCTCCGAGTCGGCGTCCTTCACCACCCAGACCGGAGGCTGGGCCTGGGCGGCGCCGCCCGCCATCAGGGCCGCCAGGCCGATCAGCGCCGATTTCAGCATGGGCGAACTCACTTCTGGCAGACCGGGCAATAGAAGGTGGAACGGCCAGCCTGCACCTTGCGCTCGATAATGCCGCCGTCCTGGTTGCAGCAGGGCTCGCCTTCGCGGTCGTAGGTGCGGAAGCGGTGCTGGAAGTAGCCCAGGGCCCCGTCGGCCTGGGCGAAGTCGCGCAAGGTGGAGCCGCCGGCCGCGATCGCCTCGGTGAGGACCGCGCGGATTTCGGTCACGAGCTTTTCCAGGCGGGGCTTCGAAATCCCGCCCGCGGCCTTGAACGGCGAGATGCGGGCGCGGTTCAGCGCCTCGCAGACATAGATGTTGCCGAGCCCGGCCACGATCCGCTGGTCGAGCAACAGGGTCTTGGGCCCCTGTTTGCGGTCCTTGAAGGCCGCCTTCAGGTGGTCGGCGTCGAAGGCGTCCGAGAGCGGTTCCGGCCCCATCCCGGCGAACCAGGGGTGCAGGTGCATCGTCGAGGTGTTGAGCAGCGCCATGTAGCCGAAGCGGCGGGGGTCGTAATAGGTGACCCGCGCGCCCGCCTCGGTCTCGAAGACGATGTGGGCGTGCTTGGGGTCCGGATCGGGCGCGTAGTGGAACTCGCCGGGCCGCTCGGCGCCCTCGGGCCTGGCGATCTCGAAGCGGCCGCTCATGCCCAGGTGCATGACCAGCGTGTCCTCGCGGTCCAGCCGGGCGAGCAGATATTTGGCGCGCCGCTCCAGGCGGGTGATCGTCGCCCCGGTCAGGAACTGGACGAAGTTCGGGGGTAGGGGAAAGCGCAGGTCCGGACGGCGGGCCTCGACACGGGTCAGGCGGTGGCCTTCCAGCACCGGCGCCAGACCGCCGCGCACCGTCTCGACCTCGGGAAGCTCAGGCATCGGTGAGGCTTGGCATGCTCCGCCGGACGCGCCAAGAGCCTTGGTCCCTCCGAGCTTGGGCGCTAAGAGACCGCCCATGACCGGACCCGCCGCCACCTTCGGCTTTCGCGACGTCGACGCCTCAGAGAAGCCCGGCCTCGTGCGCGGCGTCTTCGACCGCGTGGCCAGCCGCTACGACCTGATGAACGACCTGATGAGCGGCGGCGTGCACCGGTTCTGGAAGGACGCCGTCGCCGCGCGGCTCAACCCGCAGCCGGGCGAGGTCATCATCGACTGCGCCGGCGGCACGGGGGACATGGCGCGGCGCTACGCAAAGATGGCCCGGCGCGTCCAGCTGCGCCGCGGCGGCGCGGACGCAAAGATCTTCGTCGTCGACTACAACGCCGAGATGATCGCCGCGGGGCGGGAGAAGGGCTCCGAGCCGGAGATCGCCTGGGCGGTCGGCGACGCGCAGCGCCTGCCGCTGCCCGACGCCAGCGCCGACGCCTATTCGATCGCGTTCGGCATCCGCAACGTCACCGATATCTCCGCAGCGCTGCGCGAAGCCCGCCGGGTGCTGAAGCCGGGCGGCCGGTTCCTCTGCCTGGAGTTCTCGCGCCCGATCACCGAGCCGCTGCAGAAGGCCTACGACGCCTATTCCTTCAAGGTGATCCCGGCGATCGGCGAGCGCGTCGCCGGCGACCGCGAGTCCTATCAGTACCTGGTGGAAAGCATCCGCCGCTTCCCCGACCAGCGGAAATTCGCCGCGATGATCGCCGAGGCCGGGTTCAGCCAGGTCGGCTACACCAACTTCACCGCCGGCGTCGCCGCGCTCCATACCGGGCGGGCCATCTAGTCGGATGAGCGGACCCGCTGCCTTCGGCCGGCTGATCGGTGCGGTCTGGAGGCTGATCCGCAACGACGCCCTGTTGCCGCGTGAACTCGACGTCCTCTACACGCCGAGCCTTCGAGCGCTGTCGAAGTCCCTGCGCCTGTTCGCCGGACCCGGCGGGCGCAAGGGCCGTCCGGGCGAGCGGCTGGCGCGAGCGCTTGAGCAGCTCGGCCCCGTGGCGATCAAGCTCGGCCAGCTCCTGGGCACCCGCGGCGACATCTTCGGCGCGGCCTTCGCCGAGGACCTCTCGCATCTGAAGGACAAGCTGGCGCCGTTCCCGACCGACGTCGCCCGCGCCCAGGTCGAGGAGGAACTCGGCCAGCCGATCGAGAAGCTTTTCTCGAGCTTCGGCGAGCCGGTGGCCGCCGCGTCGCTCGCCCAGGCCCACGCCGCGGTCCTGGTCGATGGGCGCAAGGTCGCGGTCAAGGTGCTGCGGCCGGGGATCGAGCGCCGCGTCTATGACGACGCCGAGGCGCTGACGCTCGCGGCGAGGCTGGTGGAGCGCTGGGTGCCGCGCGCCAGGCGCCTCGAGCCGCAGGCCTTCGCCGCAACGGTGATCCGCGCCAACCTCCTGGAGCTCGACCTGCGCCTGGAGGCCGCGGGGGCCGACGAGCTTGGCGAGGTGATGGCCAAGGACGGCTACATGTCCGCGCCGAAGATCGTCTGGGTGGGCGTCGGCAAGCGGGTGCTGACCATGGAGTGGGCGCAGGGTTGGCCGCTCTCCGATCCCGCGGCGCTGCTGCAGCCGGGCCTGGAGCGCAAGGCGCTGGCCGACAACCTGACCCGCGCCTTCCTGACCCAGGCGCTCGACCACGGCGTCTTCCACGCCGACCTGCACGAGGGGAACCTTTTCGTGGCGGCGCCGGCCCGGCTCACCGCGGTGGACTTCGGGATCCTGGGACGGCTGGGGATCGCGGAGCGGCGCTACCTCGCCGAGATCCTGCTGGGGTTCCTGGAGCGCGACTACGAACGGGTCAGCCGCGTGCACTTCGACGCGGGCTACGTCCCCGAGCACCACAGCGTGGCGGCCTTCGCCCAGGCGCTGCGGGCGGTGGGCGAGCAGGTGTTCGGCCGCGCCGCTGCCGAAATCCCCATGAGCCGCGTGCTCACCCAGCTCTTCGAGATCACCGCCCTCTACGAGATGCGCCTGCGGCCCGAGCTGGTGCTGCTGCAGAAGACCATGGCCACTGTCGAGGGCGTCGCGCGGCGGATTTATCCGGAACACAACATCTGGCAGGCGGCCGATCCGGTGGTTCGCCGCTGGATTCTGCGCGAACTCTCGCCGCCCGCCCGCATCAAGCGTTTCGCCGAAGAGGCGACGACGGCGATGCGCAACCTCGCCCGCCTGATCGAAAACCCGCCGACCGCCACCACGGTGGAAATCCGCGAGGAGCGGACGACAGGCTCGCGCATCCTATGGTTCGCCCTGGGCGCGGCGGCGTCGGGCGGGGCGTTCCTGCTGGGCTTGCTGTTGCGCTGAGGCCGTCACCTCCCCCGCTTCAGCGGCGGGAGGGGGACCGCACGCCGACCCGGCGCAAGCCGGGGAAGAGCGGGGGTGGAGGGGGCGAGCCCCAGTCACTGCCGGCCGCCAGCCCCCTCCACCATCGGCTCTTCGCTGCGCTCGGCCGACGGTCCCCCTCCCGCCACTTCGTGGGGGAGGTAGGCTTAGATCCGCGTCCGCGCCATCCATTCGGCCTCGGTGAGAGTCTCGACGCCGTCTTCGCCGTAGAGGGTCATCGTCCCATTGCGGAAGACGGTGGTCTTGCCGATCGAGGGCATGTCGGCGACCTCCACCTTCGAGCGCTCGCCCCCGGTCAGGTAGAGGAGATCGCCCGGACCTTTCGAGACCAGCGAGTGCACCACGCCATCGGTGGGGAAGCCCACGAAGTCGCCGGGACCGACCGCGTGGCCGACGCCGTCCAGCACCACCTCGCCGGCGCCCTCGAGGACGAAGATGAACTCCTCCTCGATCGAATGGGCGTGCGGAATGAAGCTCTCCTTGCCGGGCGGAATGCGGATCAGGTTCACGCCCAGCCGCTTCATGCCGGTCTGGCCGCCCAGGGGCAGCAGCTTCATCTCGGACGCCGGATTGAACGGATGACGTCCGCGCCAGCCCTGCGCCCAGTCGTAGGCGGCGGTCCGGACGATATGCTTGTCGTCGGCCATGGAAGCCTCCTGCTGTCCCCGCCTCTAAGTCTTGTCATCCCGGACGGCCGCAGGGCTTGGCCGAAGGCCAACCCGAGGACAGGCTGCGAGCCGAGCCGGGAACCCAGGGCCAACGCATTGCCGAACCCCATGGGTCCCGGCTCACCGCTTCGCGGCGTCCGGGATGACGATTGTTTTCAAGTCAGGGCGTTTGCAACCTACGCTTCGTCGTCCGCCGACCGGGAGCGGCGCGACGCCGTCTGGCGCTTGCCCTCGCGGTCCTTCTGCTTCTGCCAGTAGGCTGCGCCATCGTCCGGCTTGAACATGGTGCGCGGCGCGCCCTCCTTGTTCGCCACGGCGAAGATATTGTCCTTCGCATTGTAGTAGAGGGTGTCGCCGTTCTGGCGGGTCAGGGTCTCGGTGCCCTTCGGCGGATGGCCGACGAAGGCGTGAGCCTTCTTGACGAACTGGTCGAGGGAGCGGGCGCCGAACGCCTCGCCGTTGCGTTCGAAGGCGCGCTGGGCGCCCTCCTCGGCGGAGCTGCGGCGGCTGGGCGCCCACATGGGCTTGCCGTCGTCGGCGACCGCCACGGTGTCCTTGCGGTGATCCACCTTCGGCGCGTCCGCCGACGAGCCGTCCGAGCGCTCCGGCGCGGACGCCGTCGCCATCTGCGTTCCCGCGGCCTGTTTGCTGACCGCCGAGGGGCCATTGTCGCAGGCGCCGAGCAGCGCCAGAGCCGAAATCCCGAGCGCCAGGGGCAGCGCTTTCCTCAACCCACCCATCGTCTTTATCTCCTGAAACAGCAGAGCTTGGAACAAATAAAGAACAACTTGCCGGGTTTGTCCAGCGTTCCCATCTGGCATAAGGCTGAGGTGCGCCGTTGAGG
>JBOHKZ010000218.1:0-8422 GCA_050729355.1 Phenylobacterium sp.
CTCGTTCGCCGGTTCCAGAAGATCGAAGTCACCGAACCCACCATCGATGCCACGATCAAGATCCTGAAGGGCCTCAAGATCTACTACCATGAGTTCCACAAGCACCGATACACTAACGACGCCATCAAGGCGGCGGTGGAGCTGTCGGCCAAGTACATCAACGACCGCAAGCTGCCGGACAAGGCGATCGATATCATCGACGAAGCCGGCGCCAGCCAGATGCTGCTTCCCGAAGGCAAGCGGAAGAAGATCATCGGCCTGAAGGAGGTCGAGGCCGTCGTCGCCAAGATCGCCCGCATCCCGCCGAAGTCGGTCTCCAAGTCCGACACCGAGGCGCTGAAGCAGCTGGAAACCGACCTGAAGCGGGCGGTCTACGGCCAGGACGACGCGATCGATCAACTCTCGTCGGCCATGAAGATGGCCCGTGCGGGTCTGCGCGACGCCAACAAGCCGATCGGCTGCTACCTGTTCTCGGGCCCCACCGGCACCGGCAAGACCGAGACCGCGCGGCAGCTGGCCTCCACGCTCGGCATCGAACTCCTGCGGTTCGACATGTCCGAATACATGGAGCGCCACACGGTGAGCCGCCTGATCGGCGCGCCTCCGGGCTATGTCGGCTTCGACCAGGGCGGTCTCCTGACTGACGCCGTCGACCAGCATCCGCACGCGGTCGTGCTGCTCGACGAAATCGAGAAGGCCCACCCGGACGTCTACAACATCCTGCTGCAGGTCATGGACCACGGTCAGCTGACCGACTCCAACGGCAAGAAGATCGACTTCCGCAACGTGGTCCTGATCATGACCACCAACGCCGGCGCCGCCGACGCCCAACGCAACTCGATCGGCTTCGGCCGCGGGAAGCAGGACGACGAGGCCGACGAGGCGATCAAGCGGGTCTTCACGCCGGAATTCCGCAACCGCCTCGACGCGGTGGTGGCCTTCAAGTCGCTGACGCCCGAGATCATCAGGCAGGTGGTGCAGAAGTTCATCATGCAGCTGGAAGCCCAGCTGGCGGACCGTCACGTCACCATCGAGACCTCCGACGAGGCCGCCGACTGGCTGGCGAAGAACGGCTTCGACGAACTCTACGGCGCGCGTCCCCTGGGCCGCGTGATCCAGGAGCACATCAAGAAGCCGCTCGCGGACGAGATCCTGTTCGGCAAGCTGGTGAAGGGCGGCCACGTCCGCGTGGTGCTGAAGGACGCCAAGCTGGCCTTCGAGATCGAAGGCGACGATCGCGAGCCTGGCGCCCCGGTCATCGAAAACCCGGCCGAGGACACCGCCGAGACGCTGCTCGCCGACTAGCGGCCGAGGTTCGGAAGACAACGAAGGCCCAGGTGAAAGCCTGGGCCTTTTTCTTATCCACTCTCACCTGGTCGTCATGGCCGGGCCCGTCCCGGCCATCCAGATGCGCCGGTTGCTGAGATTTGCCTGGGCGGGACGCGCTTCTGGATCCCCGGCACAAGGCCGGGGATGAAGAGCGTTCAGGGGTGAACTAGCTGATCTGCGCCGAGATCTGGGCGGCCAGCACCTTCAACTCATCCATGTCGGCCATGCCGCCCGCGCCGTGGCGGCCGAGCGCCACGCCCTCCCAGCGCGGGATGATGTGGAAATGCAGGTGGAAGATCGTCTGGCCGGCCGGCGCGCCGTTGAACTGGGTGACCACGATCCCATCGGGCTTCAGCGCCGCGCGCACCGCTCGTGTCACCCGCTGAACGCCCAGGATCAGGGGGCCGAGCACCGCCGGGTCCTCGTCCATCAGGTTGCGGGCCGCCGAGTGCTTGGGGATGACCAGGGTGTGGCCCTTCGCTTGCGGAAAGACGTCCATGAAGGCCAGCACGTGATCGTCTTCGAACACCCGCGCGGCCGGCGCCTCGCCCCGCAGGATCTTGGCGAAGATGTTGCCCGCGTCGTAGGTCCCGTCCAAGCTCATGGCGTGCTCCTTACCCTGGAGCCGTCGTAGCAAATAGCCTCGGAGGGTGAAACGATGGGCGCGAGCGGATCCGGCAGCCACGCGGCGTCGAACCTCACCCCCCGCCAGCAGAAGTGGTTCGCCTCGGTGCAGGCGAGCCTGGAGCGCGACACCGGCAAGACCCTGGACGAGTGGGTGGCGATCGCGAAATCGTGCCCCGAGACCAAGCCCCGCGCCCGCACCGAATGGCTGCGCGAGCACTACGGCCTGGGCGTCAACCGGGCCGCGCATGTGCTCTCGGTGGCGTTTCCCTCGACCGATGGCTGGGACAATCCGGAAGTCGCCCGCGAGGCCCTTTGGACCGATGCCGGCTCCCGCGCGATCTTCGAGGCGGTGGAGAAGATCGCCATGGCGCTGCCCGACGCCATCACCGGCCAGCGCAAGGCGTTCACCGCCTTCTCGCGTGAGTTCCAGTTCGCCTCGGTCAAGCCGGTCAAGGGCGGCAAGGCGATGCTCGGCCTGGCGGTGACGCCGGACGCCGACCCGCGGCTCGCGGAGCCGAAGAACGAAGGCTGGTCCGAGCGCCTGAAGTCCAAGCTGCAGCTGGAAGACCCAAGCCAGGTGGACGCCAGCGTCGCCGCCCTGCTGAAACAGGCATGGGAAGGGTCATGACCTTACCTCTCCCATTTGTGGGAGAGGGGGACCGTCGGCCGAAGAGCCGATGGTGGAGAGGGCAAGCCAACGCATGGCGCTTAGATCGCGGACACTGATCGCCAACCGGGCGCGGGCGCTCCGGAAGAGCATGAGCGACCCCGAGGTCATGCTCTGGTCGCGCTTGCGAGGGCGTGGCGAAGGCCGGCCGGTCTTTCGGCGCCAGTATCCGATGGGCTCGATCATCTTTGATTTCTATTGCCCCGCCGCCAAGCTCGCCATCGAGGTCGACGGTTCAACCCATTGGAGTGACGAGAAGATCGTCAAGGACGCGGCCCGAGATCGATGGCTCGCGCATCAGGGGGTGACGGTCCTTCGGATCGCAGCAAGCGAGGTCTATCGGAACCTCGGCGAGGTGGCCGACGGGGTAGTCCTGCGGGCGCTTGAACTGAGTGCGAACCGTTAGGCGGCAACTAAGGCTTGCCCCCTCCCCCCCCCGGTCTTCGGCGGGCGGTTCCCCTCCCCCATAAATGTGGGAGGTAAGATCAGGTCGTTTCCTTGAACGGCGAGTACTCCTCGGCCAGCCATTCCATCTCGTGCTCGACGCCCTCGCGTTCCTGGGCGACGAAGCGTTCGACGGGGCCGCGGAGCGCCAGGTCGGCGATGTAGTGGGCGGAGTAGACCGGCCTCGGCAGATAGCCGCGGGCGATCTTGTGCTGGCCCTGGGCGCCCGCCTCGACGCGGGCCAGGCCCCGGCCGATCGCCCACTCGATGGCTTGGTAGTAGCAGAGCTCGAAATGCAGGAACGGCACGTCCTCGACGCAACCCCAGTTGCGGCCATAGAGGCAGTCGTCGCCGATCAGGTTGAGCGCGCCCGCGATCCAGCGCCCGTTACGCCTGGCCATGATCAGCAGGATCCGGTCGGCCATCCGCTCGCCGAGCAGCGAGAAGAACGGGCGGGTCAGGTAGGGCCGGCCCCACTTGCGCGAGCCGGTGTCCATATAGAAGCCGAAGAACGCGTCCCAGTGCTCCTCGCCGAGGTCCTCGCCGGTGATGCAGAGGATTTCCAGGCCGTCCACGGCGTCGCGGCGCTCGCGCCGGATGGTCTTGCGACGGCCAGAGGACAGAGCCGCCAGGAAGTCGTCGAAGGTCGCGTAGCCCCGGTTCTCCCAGTGGTATTGCTGGCCCTCGCGCAGCGCCATGCCCTGCTCGCCCATCCAGCGCCACTCGTCGGCGGTGGGGAAGTTCACGTGGAACGACGAGACGCCGTACTTGTCGCAAAGCGTCAGGGCGCCGCCGAGCAGGAACTGGCGGGCCTGGTCGGGATCGACGTCCGGCCGCGCCAGCAGCCGCGCGCCGGTCGCCGGCGTGAACGGCGCGGCCGACAGCAGCTTCGGATAGTAGCGCCCCCCGGCCCGCTCATAGGCATCGGCCCAGGCGTGGTCGAAGATATATTCCCCCTGGCTGTGGGACTTCATGTAGAGCGGCAGGACCGCGGCCACCCTGCCCTCCTCGTCCTCCACCGAGAGGTGCTGCGGGCCCCAACCGGTGCGCTCGACGGCGCAGTTCGACTGTTCCGCGGCGTCCAGGAAATCGAAGCGGATGAAGGGATTGCCGGCGTAGGCGGGATTGCGCGCGCAGGCGTCCCAGGCTTCGCGGCCGACCTCGGAGATCCGACGGTGGACCTTGACCGCCGGCTTCAGGTTCACGCAGCAAAGCCCTCGAAGATCAGGTTGTCGCAACAGTCCTTGATCGCCTCCCACTGATCCGGCCGGCGCACGGTCCAGGCGACGATCGGCATCCCCTGCTCGCGATAGGCGGCGGCCTTGGGGTCCGGCAGCATGTCGAGACCCAGCGCCAGGAAGTGCGGGCGCGCGATGGCGACGTGCTCCAGGTTGGCGAAGCTCTTGCGCTGGGCCTCGGTCATTTGCGGGGCCTGCTTGTACGAATAGCTGTCGAGCCCGCGCAGCACGCCGGGGAACCGCTCGGCGAACCAGGCGTGGGAATAGGGATTGAAGCCGATCACGCAGATCGGCCCGCTGTGGTCGATCAGGATGTCGTGAACGCGCTGCTCCAGGGGACCGACCTGGCCGTAGGGCGTCTTCAGCTCGACATGCACCATCGCCCGATGACCAACCAACGCCAGCGTCTCGGCGAGCGTGGGGATGCCTTCGTCGGAACCGTTCAGTTTCAGGGCGGCGAGGTCGCCTGTCGTCCGATCGCCAATGCGTCCACTCGCGCCGGTCATCCGCAGCAGATCGTCGTCATGGAAGACCATCGCCTCGCCGTCGGCGGACAGCTGGACGTCGAGTTCGATGCCGTAGCCCGCCGCGCAAGCGGCTTGGAAGGCGGCCAGCGAGTTCTCCGGCGGGCCGTCCGGGCTCCAGAGCCCGCGGTGTGCGACCGCAGGCTCGAACAGGCGCTCCCAGGACTCGCCGAAGCGCTGTTTCACGACAGCTGCACCACCGCATCGACCTCGACGGCGAAGTTCATCGGCAGACGGTAGACCCCCACGGCGGAGCGGGCATGCTTTCCCGCGTCGCCGAACGCTTCGCCCATGACGTCGGAACAGCCGTTCACCACCTTGGGGATTTCGAAGAAGCCCGGCCCCGCCTGCACGAAGCCGCCCAGCTTCACGACCCGCTTCACCCGCGTCAGGTCGCCGTCACAGGCCGCCTTCATCTGGGAGAGCAGGTTGATCCCGCAGATGCGCGCCGCCCGGTGGGCGGTCTCTGCGTCCACGTCCTCACCGACGATCCCGCGGATGCCGCCCGAGGCGTCGACCGAGACCTGGCCGGAGATGTGGAGGAGATCGCCGACGCGGACGAAGGGCACGTAGTTGGCGACGGGGGGATTGGGCTGCGGGAGGGTGATCCCAAGGGCGGCCAGGCGGTCTTCGACGGGATTGGACATAGGCGAACGTCTAGCCCCGGCCCCTTCGCGAGAAAAGGCCGCCCATAAGAAAAGGGCCGGAGCATTTCTGCTCCGGCCCTTCGCAGCCCCATCGGCCCGAAGGCCGTAAGCGGGGGGAAATGCTTAGCGAGCGGCTTGCAGGCGCTCGACCATGGCGGTCACGCGCTCGTTCAGCGGCTTCATGCTGTCCTTCACCGAGGCGGAGGCGGTTTCCGACATCGAGCCGAGGGCGGCCATGTAGGATTCCAGGGCGCTCTTGGCGAAGGCGGTCTGCAGTTCGACCACTTCCTGCACGCTCTTGGCCGAGGCCAGCGACTTGGCGGCGGCGACTTGCGTCTCGAAGGTCGCCTTCGAGAAGGTCATGGCCTGCGCGCCGAGCGCTTCGGCGCCCTTGGTGGCGGCGGTGACCGAAGCCACGACGGCCTCGAGGTTCTTCTTGGAATGGGCGTTGGCGTCGTTCAGCGCGGCGAGGGTCTTTTCCACGCCGTCCTTGAAGGCGACGTTGGAGGCGGCGGTGAATTGGTCGACGGTGGTCTTCACGGCGTCAGCGGCAGCAGCCATTGGTGAACTCCTAAAAGGGTCGGCGTTGGGGGTGCGGCTGGCGCCGCTGGGGAATCACGCTGGGGATGATCCCCTGAACTTCGAACGCGTTCTCTCATGTTGCAGTGCAGCAGTCAACGGCTTTTTGTGCACTGCACAATGCCGAAAATCAGGGGAATTCGGAGCTATTCGCCTGAGGCGCGACAATTCAGCCCGTTCAACACCTGTTTACCTTCGCGCAAGGGTCCTGATGTCATGCTACTCGGGATTCAACGGCGGCTGGGGGCCGTCTCAACCCTATGATTCGACGAGCGAAGCATGTTCCAGCACGCCCGCCGCCTGTTCCTGGTTCTGGGTCTGGCTTTCTCCACCGCTCTTGGGACCGCCGCTCCGGCGGCGCAGGCGCAGATCCCCTACTTCCAGAACCTCCTGGCGGCATCGCAGACTAAGTACGCCGCCATGGTGGTGGACGCCCGCTCCGGCGAAGTGCTCTACGCCAAGCACGCCGACAGCCCCCGTTATCCGGCGTCGATCACCAAGGTCATGACGCTCTACCTGACCTTCGAGGCCCTGGCGTCGGGCAAGCTCCGGCTTGAGGACCGGGTGGTCTTCTCGCCGCACGCCGCGGCCCAGTCCCCCACCAAGCTGGGCATCCGCCCCGGCGACTCGATCAGCGTCTCCGAAGCCATCCAGGGCATGACCACCCTCTCCGCCAACGACGCGGCGGTGGCCATGGCCGAGAAGCTGGGCGGCACCGAAAGCCGGTTCGCTGCGCTGATGACCCTGCGCGCCCAGGAACTGGGGATGCAGAACACCCATTTCGTGAACGCCAACGGCCTGCCCGACAGCCGCCAGCTGACCACGGCCCGCGACATCGCCATCCTGTCGCGCGCGGCCATGCGCGACTATCCGCAGTACTATGGCTACTTCAGCCAGAAGTCGTTCGTGTTCCGCGGCCGCTACATCAACAACCACAACCACCTGCTGAACAGCGTGCCCGGCGTCGACGGCCTGAAGACCGGCTTCACCAACGCCTCCGGCTACAACATCGCCATCTCCGGCGTGCGCGAGAACCGTCGCCTGATCGTCGTTGTGATGGGCGGTCCCACCACCGCCAGCCGCGACCAGAACGCCGAGGACCTGCTGCTCACCGGCTTCGACGTGATGCGCCGCCGCGCCATGGGCGAGAAGATCACCGTCGCCCAGAACCTGTTCGAACCCGAGCCCACCGGCCCGGTGATCCGCAGCGGCGTCGAGCAAGGCGACGCCGACCAGGACGGCCTGAAGATCGAGCTGGCCTCCGCGCCCGCCTCGCGCGCTGGCCGGGTGGACATCGTTGAACCCCGGAACGCCAAGCCCTCCGCCAAGGAAGAGCCGAGGAAGGCCAAGTCGCGCTGGACCGTCCAGGTCGGCGCCTTCCGGTCGAAGGGCGACGCCCGCGACCAGATCGCTCTGGTCAACAAGCGCTTCGGCGACCACTTCGACGGCGCCAGGGGCATGACCGACAAGCAGGGCAAGACCTATCGGGCGATGTTCAGCGGCCTCTCGGAATCCGACGCCAGGGACGCCTGCAGGGCGCTGAAGGCCAAGAAGCTCGCCTGCATGGTCATCGCACCGGCCTGAGCCGACCGGCGATCCTGATATCAGAAAGCCCGGGGTTCGCGCCCCGGGCTTTTTCTATTTGCTGAGCAGCCGGTCGCGGGCGGCGTTGAGCTGGGCCGCGAGGCCTGAGGTGCCGCCCTTGTCGGGATGAGCCAGGCGCATGAGGCGCGTATAGGCGGCCTGGATCTCCTCCGCCGTGGCGTCCTCGGCGACCCCAAGGATCGAACGGGCTTCATTGACGCCCATGCGGCCGCTGCGCGGCGGACGGCCGCCGCTGGCGGTCGGCCCCGGCGTGCGGCGGGCCGAAGCCGCCAGCGACAGGCCCAGCACCACCAGCACGATCGCCTCCCACCACGCCCCGCGCAGCCCGACGAAGGCCGCGCCGGTGAAGGCTGCGAGCGCGAAGGCGGCGGAGGTGAACCGCCACTCCCGCCGTTTCAGGATCGGCTTGCCGCCGCTCACCCAGATGAAGAACGCCAGGCCTGCGGCCCCGAGGGCGAGATAGAGCATCGGCTATTCTGCGGCGATCTGCTCGCCGTCGGCAAATCCTGTCAGCCCCAGCGCACCCATCAGCGCCCGCAGCTCCTGCCGCGCCGCCACGTGCTGCAGCGACATCGCCACCGGCCGGATCTGTGGCGACAGGTCCGCCACCGTCAGGCCGAACGGAAAGAGCTCGCGATAGATCACCCGGTCGCGAAGGCCGGGTCCGATGCGGAAGCCGACCTTGCGCGAGAGCGCCTCGACCCGCTCGTCCAAGCGTTTGCGGTTGCGCGCCTCGGTGGGCGCCAGGCGGTTGCGCAGCAC
>JBOHKZ010000219.1:0-6541 GCA_050729355.1 Phenylobacterium sp.
CCTCCAAGGCCTGGCAGGCCAAGAAGGCGGCGGCCGGCTACGCCCAGATCACCTGGCCGAAGGAATGGGGCGGCCAGGGCGGCAACCCGATCCAGCAGGTGATCTTCAATGCGGAGGAAGCGAAGTACCCGGTGCCGCCGAACCCGTTCCAGATCGGACTCGGGATGTGCGTGCCGACCGTGGCGACCTTCGCCGACCAGCCCACCAAGGACCGGTTCGTGGGCCCGGCGCTGCGGGGCGAGGAGATCTGGTGCCAGCTCTTCTCCGAACCCTCGGGCGGCTCCGACGTGGCGGCGGCCAGGACCAAGGCGGTGCGGGCGCCGGACGGCTCCGGCGACTGGCTGATCAGCGGTCAGAAGGTGTGGACGACGGGCGCCCAGTTCTCGGACTACGGCATCGTGGTCTGCCGGACCGATCCGGACGTGCCCAAGCACAAGGGCCTGACGATGTTCTGGCTCGATATGCACAGCCCGGGCGTCGAGGTGAAGCCGATCCACCAGATGTCCGGCGGGTCGGGCTTCAACGAGGTGTTCTTCACCGACGTGCGCGTGCCGGACAGCCAGCGGCTGGGCGGGATCGGCGACGGTTGGAAGGTTTCGCTGGTCACGCTGATGAACGAGCGGCTGGCGGTGGGCGGGGCGTCCGGCGCGGGCTGGACGGAGTTCATGGAGACGGCCCGGTCTGTGCCGGGGCTCGACGGCGCACCGGCCATCAAGGACCACGCGCTGCGGGAGAAGCTGGCCGACTGGTACGTGCAGGCCGAGGGGCTGAAGCACACCCGCAACCGGACGATGACCGCGTTGTCGCGAGGCCAGACGCCGGGCCCCGAGAGCTCGATCGGCAAGATCGTCTCGGCCATGCAGATGCAGGAGCTGGGCAACGCCGCGCTGGAGATGCTGGATCAGTTCGGGATCATCGACGATCCGGAGCTGGCCCCGTTGCGGGCCGGGTTCCACAGTTCGCTGATGTTCGCGCCGGGCCTGCGGATCGCCGGCGGCACCGACGAGATCCTCAAGAACATCATCGCCGAGCGGGTCCTGGGCCTGCCCGGCGACATCCGCGTCGACAAGGACGTGGCGTTCAAGGACATGCCGACGGGGCGGTAGTCTCCGTCAGGCGATCAAGGCCAGGGGCTGGCGCACGGTGCGTCCGACCCATTGGGCGTAGTGCCGGGTCAGGCTTTCGAAGGTTCGGTCCCAGGTGTGCCGGGTGACGGCGCGGCGGCGGGCGGCGGCGCCGAGGGCGGCGACGTCCCGGGCAAACAGCGCCTCGATGGCGTCGGCCAGGTCGGCGGGGTCGGAGGAGCGGGCGTGCTGGCCGACGGCCTCGTCGATCAGTTCGCCGACGCCGCCCTTGTCAGGGCCGATGACCGGCAGGCCGGCCGCCATGGCTTCCAGCACGACGAGGCCGAAGATCTCGTTCTCGTTGGCGTGCAGGAACGCATCGCAACTGGCGATGACCCCCGCCAGCTTCTGCGGCGTCGGTTCGTAGTCCAGGCTGATGACGCTGGGCGAATAGCGCGCGTCCTTGCCGGCCCCGATCAGCAGCAGGCGGTAGGGGTCGCCCAGCATCTCGACGGCCGAGATCATGGACTCGACGTTCTTCTCCCGCGCCGGGCGGCCGGCGAAGACCAGGAGCCGGGTCTCGGTGGGAAGCCCCAGCCGCTTCAGGAGACGGGGGCGGTCGCCGCGGGCGGGATCGAAGAGATCGGTGTCGACGCCCAGGCCCTGCACGGTGACGCCGGTCACCCCGGCTTCGGCGAGGCGCGCGGCGGTGTGGCGGCTGGGCGCGACCACATGGTCGAAGCGCTGATAGGCCTGGGCCCAGAAGTTGAAGGTGGGCTGCTCGGCCCAGTCGCCCAGGTGCAGGGCGGCCAGCGCTGCGGCGTCGGTGTGGCAGAAGCCGACCACCGGCACGCCCAGGGCCTCGCCGGCCTCAAGCGCAGCATGGCCGGGCACGAAGACGTCGCCGGCCTCGATGATGTCCGGCGCGAGGGTCTCCAGCACCGTCTCCCACTTGGTGAGGCTGGCCGGCATCCGATAGCCGTCGCCGAACGGCAGGCGGGCCGCTGCGACCGTGACCAGGCCGTGGTTCTCGGCGCGCGTGCGGGCGCCCGGCACGACCAGGGTGTGGCGGATGTCCGGCCTGCGGGCGTCGAGCCACGAGCGCTTGGCCATCAGGTAGCGCTTCACGCCGCCGGAGCGCGGCGCATACATCATCGTTGTGTCGACGAGGTGGAAGCCGCCGGGGTCGCTCACGGGAGCGGGAGCAGGGTCGGAGTCCAGGCGGATCAGGGTCTCGGGTTTCGGCGTAGCGACGTCGAACACACGTCCACCCCTTCTGTTCTCGATGCTCTCAGATGCCGCAACGAACAGGGCGGCGGTTCGTTGCCGGCGAACGAGGTCGCCAACGCCGAACGCGTCGACGGGCTTGCCCGATTTATTCCAGAGTCTGGCCAGCGGACTGACACCCTCAACTCGACGCTCAAGCTTTTCCCCAAATTGGGGCGAAGACACGGCTGGGCAAGGGGCGCCGCCGCCGTTTTCCTTAGCGCGGCGGGTCGAACGCCCTGGCGATCTCCGGGCGGGCCGCCAGGTTGGGCAGGAAGGGCGGGTCCTGGCGGGCGTGGGTCGCCTGTTCGAAGGCGTAGCCCAGCGACAGCAGCTTGGCCTCCGACCAGGCCGGGCCGAGGAAGGAGATCCCCACCGGCAAGCCGGAGACAAAGCCCATCGGCAGCGTCAGGTGCGGATATCCGGAGACCGCCGGAAGCGTGGAATAGGAGCCTGTGCCCCGCGGGCTGTTGACCGGGTCGACGATCGAGGCTGGACCCGTCGAGGGGCCGACCAGGGCCACGAGGTTGTTCTCGGTGAACGCCTTGTCGAGGAGGTCGCGCGACAGCGTCCTGGCGGTGGAGCGTCGCTCGAGATAGCCGGCGTCGGTGATCGGCGGGGCCTTGGCGGCCGCCTCGAAGATTTCCTGGCCGAAGAGCGGCGTCTCGCGCGGCTCCTTGGCGTTGAAGGCGATCAGGTCGTCGAGGGTGCGGGTCTTCACCGCGGCCGGCAGCCCGGCGAGGTAGCCGTTGAGCGCGGCCTTGAACTCGATCCGCAGCGCCTCGCCCTCGGCGGCGGCGACCTTGCCCAGGGTGGGTTCGTCCGGGCTCTTCACCTCGACGAGCACGGCGCCGGCGGCTTTCAGGGCGGCCAGCGCGGTCTCGAAGACCTGGTCGGTCTGGCTGGAGCGGCCCTGGTTCATGCGCAGCACGCCGATGCGCGCGCCTTGCAGCGACTTGGCGTCGAGGGCGGCCAGATAGTCGGTCTTGTGGGCGTTGGCCTGGGCGGTCATCGGGTCGGCGGGGTCGGAGCCGGCGATGACGGTGAGCATGGCCGCGGCGTCGGCGACATAGCGGGTCATGGGCCCAGGCGTGTCCTGCTCGGGCGAGATCGGCACGATGTAGGTGCGCGAGACCAGCCCCACCGTCGGCTTCAGCCCGACCAGGCCGTTGGTCGCCGCAGGGCAGGTGACAGAGCCGTCGGTCTCGGTGCCGATGGCCAGCGTCGCCAGCCCCGCGGCGATGGCGGCGCCGGAGCCGGCGCTGGAGCCGCAGGCGGTTCGGTCCAGGGAGTAGGGATTGCGCACCAGGCCCGCGACGCCGCTCCAACCGCTGATCGAGCGCGAGGAGCGGAAGTTGGCCCATTCGGAGAGGTTGGTCTTGCCGACGATCACCGCGCCCGCGTCGGTCAGCCGCTTGACGATCGGGGCGTCGCGGCCGGTGACGTTGTCCTTCAGCGCCAGGGAACCGGCGGTGGTGGCGGTGTCGTCTGCGGACTCGATGTTGTCCTTCAGGAGGACCGGGATGCCGTGCAGGGGCCCGCGCACCTTGCCGGCCTTACGCTCGGCGTCCAGCTTGCGGGCGTCGGCGAGCGCATGGGGGTTGAGCGACAGCACGCTGTTCAGCTTCGGCCCGGCGCGGTCGATGGCGTCGATGCGCGCCAGATAGGCCTTCACCAGGGCCTCGGAGGTCAGGGTCCCAGCCGCCATCGCCGCCTGCTGGTCCTTGTAGGAGGCGAAGGGGCTGGTCTGCGCTTGAGCCGTGCAGGCGAGCGCGGCCAAGGCCGCGGCGAAGGTGATTTCCCGGATCATGACGCCCCCACTGAGTCTCCGCCGACTATGGCTGGGCTTGATCCAGACGACTAGGCCGGGGCACGCCTTCGGCGCTCTGTCCCTGCCCTCTCCCTCTCGCTTCGCGGGGGAGAGGAGCGCTGAAGCGCCGCGCCCCCTCCTCTCCCCCGGCGAACCGAGAGGGAGAGGGTAGGGAGAGGGCGGCGTCGTCAGACGCCGGGTAGGGAGAGGGTCGCGCCGTGGGGGCGCTACTTCTTCCCGGGCTTCACCGCCTGGACTTCGATCTCGGCGAGCATGGTCGGGCCGACCAGGCCGGCCACCTGCATGGTCACGCGGGCGGGCTTGTTCTCGAGGGCGCCGAAGAAGCTGTTGTAGCCCTCCATCATGCCGGCGAAGTCCATCTTGCCGCCCTTGGCCGGGTCGCCGACCAGGTAGACGCGCATCATGGCGACGTCGCTCAGCGCATAGCCCTGGTCCTTCAGGATGCCCTCGATCTGGCCGAGGATGCTGATGGTCTGGGCCTTGGTGTCGCCGAGCTCGCTGGGCTTGGCCTTGTCGGCGGGCTGCGGGGTGATGCCGCTGACGTAGATTGTGTCGGAGCCGGCGGGCACGGTCACCGCCTTGGCGATGAAGGCCTTGGAGGGGTTGATGTGCACGATCTGGGCGCTGGCCGACGCGGCGAGCGCGAAGCCGGCGACCAGCGCGGCGGCGGCGGGAATCAGCTTGTTCATCGGTCTCTCCAGTGATCTCGCGGTCATGCTGCCGCCGAGCGGGCGAGCTTAGCAACCGCTGCCGTTTGCGCCAGCCGGCCGGGCCGCGGAACCGGCGGCCGCCCAGCAATCGGGCGGGCCTCGTTCAACTTCGGGGCAGTTGCGCAGGAATTGGGCGGACCACGGGGCTTTGTGCGCGGGTGTCAAAAATATTCACCACCCAATAGGCGGCGCCTAAACCCAGGCCAGGAAGTAAGTTCGCGGCGAAAGCTACAGATTCCAGCGTGGGCGCGAATATACGAACCGAAAGGTTTGTACAGAGGCAATGACGCCGCAGTCCTGTGCCTGGATTTTCGGCGCGCGCCTGCCGGTGAACACCTGATGGGCAATAACCGCCGTGTATTGTGGCGCCGAAGAGCAACGTTCGGCCTGTGACGCCGATATAACGCGCGGTGTGTTGCGTCGCTGAAACGACCACGCAAGCTGACCTCAAGACGACGTCGGCCCACTGGGTCGGCGCGATCAATGGAGCCGGGGGGCTGCGCCTTGAAGGGAGGAAAAACAAACAAACAGACCAGGGGATAATCTATGGGGGCAAGTGCGAGGCGGCTTCTGGCCGCGGGCGTTTCGACGCTGGCTTTGGGCGTAACCGCGGGGACGGCATACGCGGGCGGGGCGCCGGCCGCGGGGGCGGTGACCGTTGCGGCGGACGCCAATGAACTCGATCAGGTGATCGTCACCGGCACGCGGGTCACGGGGCTTCGCGCCGTCGACAGCCCGGCGCCGATCCAGGTGCTGGATTCCAGCGCCCTGCAGCGCGTCGGCCAGTCGGACCTGATCCAGGCGATCGCGCAGAACGTGCCGTCCTTCAACGCCCAGGCGTTCGGCGGCGACGCGGCCAACCTGACGCTCTCGGCCAAGCTTCGCGGCCTGTCGCCGAACCACGCGTTGGTGCTGATCAACGGCAAGCGCCGGCACGGTACGGCCAACCTGGCGGTGCTGTCGGGGGCGTTCCAGGGCGGGGCCACGGCCGACCTGAACTTCATCCCGCTGGGCGCGGTCGACCACATCGAGGTGCTGCAGGACGGCGCGGCGGCCCAGTACGGCACCGACGCCATCGCGGGCGTCATCAACATAATCCTGAAGGACAACGACGCAGGCGGATCGATCGTCGCCTCGGGCGGCAAGTATATGAGCGGCGGCGGGCTGACCGGCGATCTGACGATCAACGCCGGCTTGGCGCCGATCGAGAACGCCTACGTCAACCTGACCTTCGAGACCCGCTACCACGACTTCAGCTTCCGCGGCGACGTCGACCCGCGGGTGATCAACACGCCCTTCAACACGGCCTCGACGTCGCGGCTCTCGCGCTATCCGGGCCTGGCCACGGATCCGGCGTTTCCGTACCTCAACCGCATCGCCGGCGACGCGGAGTACCGGCTGAACATCGGCTCGGTGAACGCCGGCTACAGGTTCTCCGACAAGCTGGAGGCCTACGTCACCGGCACCTACGGCTCCAAGTTCGCCCAGGCGTTCGAGAACTACCGCGTCCCGAACCTGATCATCGGCAAGGACGGGACCAATCCGCGGCCGGCGGGCTTCAGCCCCAAGGAGCAGATCGACGAGATCGACTACGCGGTCACCGGCGGCTTCAAGGGCGAGCTGGGCGACAGCGGGTGGACGTTCGACCTGGCCTCGACCTACGGCAAGGA
>JBOHKZ010000220.1:0-12252 GCA_050729355.1 Phenylobacterium sp.
CGTCACCCCCGTCCGGTCCAGGTCGATCGACCGGGCCGGCGTCGCCAGCCTAAGCGCGACCTGCGCCGGGAAACTGCCGGCGATCAGCGACCCATAGCCGGCCGGCACGCGCCAGTTCTCGCCCGTCGCCGCCTGGTCGTAGGCCATGTAGTCGGCGGCCGACATGCGCTCCAGCCTGGCCCCGCTGATGAAGCCGCTCAGCGCCTGCAGGTAGGGGTTCCACGCCCCGTCCGGCTCCAGGGCGTCGGCGGCGCAATCGCTGGCCGGCGGCGTGTCGGTCATCCGCTGGATCCAGGCTTCGAACGCGCGCCTCGCCTCGGCCTGCTCGGCTGGCGTGAAGCCGAGGTCGCCATACTGCCTGCCCCACGCCGGCGTCCGCCGATCGATCGTGAAGCCGCTGGCCTCGGCGATGCGGGTCCAGCTGTTGCGGTCGGCGGAATGCAGCCAGCCGCAGCCCATATCGAGCGGCAGGCCCGAGACATCCTGCGTCCAGGCGCGTCCGCCAAGTCGGGCGGTCGCCTCGATTAGCACCACCGAAAGCCCGCTCGTCGCAAGCCGCCGGGCCGCGCCGATACCGGCCGCTCCGCCGCCCACGATCACGACGTCGAAATCAGCGCTCATTCCCGACGACTTAGGCGCGCAGCGGCTGGCGCGCCAGGGCCATCAAAGCGACGGATAACGCGTTACGCCAACGACATCGCATTCACCGAGGATCATGCCATACTGCCGCTCTCGGCTCCCGGAGACTTGGGCATGCGTCGGACGTTTGGAGTGATCGCGTTTGTGGCCGCCCTAGCAAGCGGCCAGGCCTGCCTCGCGCAACAGCAGGACCAGCAGCAACTGCAGCAACAGCAGGACCGCCAGCAGCGCGACGTGGAAGAGGGGCGCCAGCACAACGCCACCATTCCTCAGCCGGAAACCCGCCGCATGGCCGCCCAGGCCCGGCGGAACGCCGAGCAGGCCAAGGATCCGGCCGCGAAGGAAAAGTGGCTCAAGACGGCCGAGAACTGGGAAAGACTTTCCCGCTAGGGCCGCCTCAGGTCCCGGGGGCGCCCAGCGCCTGTTCCAACTCGCCGATCGCCTCGACGACGCGACCATCCTCGTCGCCGAACACCCCGTCCCAGGCCATTTTCAGGAACGGCCCCGGCTGTTGAGCGCGGTCCGCATCGTGCTCCACCTTCCAGGCCCGCAGGCGCTCCAGCAGATTGCTCATGGCGGCGATGTCCGCCGCGCCGCGGTTGGCGCGCCACCATTCCAGGTCGTCGGACACGGTCTTCACTGTCGCGTCTCCGTCATGCGCTGCGCCTATCGCACCTTCGCCGCCTCAAGGGTTTCCAGCATCCCCTCGCGCGCCAACTGGTCCGCCCGCTCGTTCAGTTCATGGCCGGCGTGGCCCTTGACCCAGCGCCAGTCGACCTGATGGCGCAACCGCGCCGCATCGAGCCGCTTCCACAGGTCGTCGTTCTTCACCGGCTTCTTGTCGGCGGTCATCCAGCCGCGCCGCTTCCAGTTGTGGATCCACTCCGAGATGCCCTTCATCACGTACTGGCTGTCGGTGTGCAGCTCGACGCGGCAGTCGCGGGTCAGCGCCTCCAGCGCCTGGATCGCCGCCATCAGCTCCATGCGGTTGTTGGTGGTGGCCAGTTCGCCGCCCTTCAGCTCGCGGGTCTTGCCCGCCGACTGCAGGATCGCGCCCCAGCCCCCCGGCCCCGGATTGCCCGAACAGGCGCCGTCCGTGTGGATGATCACCTGCGGGGTCATGAGCCGAACAGCACCAGGTCCGGCGAGGCGCGGTGCACCGCGAGTTTGCGCTCGTATTCCATGGGGTCCTTGGGCCTGACGAGGGCGCCGGCCGGCGTCGCCCCCCAGTCGTGCAGCCGTGTCAGGAAGAACCGCATCGCCGCCCCGTGCGCCAGGATCGGCAGCGCCGCCCGCTCAGCGTCGGAAAGCGGCCGCAGGCTCTCGTAGCCGGCCACCAGTTGCCGCGCCGAGGTGATGTTGAAGCTGCCGTCCGGCTCGAAACACCAGGCGTTCAGCGCCACGGCGATGTCGTAGGCCAGCGCATCCACGCAGGCGAAATAGAAGTCGATGGCGCCCGAGAACTTGCCGCCCGTGAAGAACACGTTGTCCGGGAAGTAGTCGGCGTGGATCACGCCGGTGGGCAGGTCGCTCGGCCAACCCGCCGCGATCGTCGCCAGGTCCTTGTCGATGGTCGCCGCCAGGCCCGGCTTCAGTCCCTCCGCCTCGGCCTTCAGGCTCGCGAAATAGGGCGCCCACGCGGCCTCGCCCAGGTCGTTGGCCCGCACGCCGGGAAAGTCCTTCGAGGCCAGGTGCAGCGCCGCCAGGCCCGCGCCCGCCTCCCGGCAGTGCGCCGCCGTCGGCCGCCGGACGGAGAGCCCCGAGAGGAACGTCACGATGGCGCAGGGCTTGCCCCGCACCCGCTTCAGCATCGCCCCGTCCCTGGCCAGGATCGGCGTGGCGCTGGGATAGTCGTGCTCGGCCAGCCAGTGCATCAGGCCCAGGAAGAACGGCAGGTCGTCCTCGCGCACCCGCTTTTCGTAGACGGTCAGGAAATAGCGCCCGGCCTCGGTCTCCAGCAGGAAGTTGGAGTTCTCCACCCCTTCGGCCACGCCCTTCAGGCTGAGCGGCGCGCCCAGGTCGAACTCCCCCAAGAGCCCGCTGAGCTCCTCGTCCGTAATGTCCGTATAGACCGCCATGCGCAGGGGATGGGCGAGCGCGCCGAAACGGTCAAGGCCTCTCCGGCCTTCCTTCCAGAAGGTGGTCGACGAGCCGGGGGATGACGAGCTTTAGGTGGCGGGCGCCGCCCCCGGTGCTATGGTCGGCTCGTCCTCTGGGAGCACCCCATGATCGCAGCCAAGCTCGAACAGATCGGCGATCGCGTCGCCCTGGTCCTCGACGCCGACGCCCTGGCCGCCCTCGACGCCCACGTCGGCGACACCATCAACCTGGAACCCGCCTCGGACAGGGTCTACCGCGTCACCATCCAGGAGACCTGGGTCGAAGACGCCCACGCCCGCGGCCGCGCCTTCCTCAAACGCTACCGCCGCACCTTCGAACAGCTCAGCTAACGCGTTGCACTTTCACCACCGCCCGCCCGCGACGCTGGCGCGGCAGAGGGGAATCCATGACTCCATCCGAACAGATCGATCAGCTGATCGCGGCGACCGCCGACTGGCGCGGCCAGACGCTGGCCAGCGTCCGCAAGGCCATCCTCGAGGCCGACCCGGCGATCGTCGAGGAGTGGAAGTGGATGGGCAGCCCCGTGTGGTCGCGTGACGGGATCCTCGTGGTCGGCAACGCCCACAAGGAGAAGGTGAAGCTGACCTTTTCCCACGGCGCGAGCCTCCCGGACCCCGACAAGCTCTTCAACAACGGCTTCGGCGGCAAGGTGTGGCGGGCGATCGATATCCACGAGGGCGACAAGGTCGACGAGCGCGCCCTGAAGGACCTCATCCGCGCCGCCGTCGCGTTCAACCAGAACAAGCCGAAGAAGAAGGCGCCGGCTCGGGCCAAGGCGCAGACCTAAGCGCCGGCGTGAAGGCTCCCATCCTCCTCGCGGGCGGCAATCCGCAGATCGCCAAGGCTGACGGCGACGCCCCGGTGCAGGCCTACATCGCCGCGATGCCGGGCTGGAAGCGGGGCCTTGGAGAGCGCCTCGACGCACTGATCGTGCAGAGCGTCCCCAACGCGCGCAAGGCGGTGAAGTGGAACTCGCCGCTCTACGGCCTCGAAGGCCAGGGTTGGTTCCTGTCGTTCCACGTCTTCACCCGCTACGTGAAAGTCACCTTCTTCCGAGGCGGGGCGCTGCGCCCAGTCCCGCCCGGCGCCAGCAAGCACGAGGAGGTCCGCTACCTCGACATCCGCGAGGGCGACGACCTCGACGAGGCGCAGTTTGCGGACTGGGTGAAACAGGCCGCCGCCCTGCCCGGCTTCCTCGCCCCCTGACCCCAACGGAAAAGGGCGCCGCTAGCGCGACGCCCTTCCCAGCTAGTTCCGGCGCTCCGCCTTAGCGCCGATAGCCGTAGTCGTAGTTGTCATAGCTGTAGCGGCTGTTCGTCCGGCCGTAGTAGCCGCGGTCGTTAGAGCGATAGCGGGTGTCCGTGTAGTAGGGCTGCGCCTGGCGGTAGCCGTAGGCGCTGCGGTAGTTGCGGCGGTCGTTGCTCTTGTCGACCGCGACGCCCAGCGCCGCGCCGGCCACCGCGCCCAGTGCGACGGCTTCGCCCTTGCCGTTGCCCACCGCCGCACCGGCGACGCCGCCCAGCAGGGCGCCCAGCAGCGCGCTTTCCGTCTTCGACGTACCGGCCGCGGCCTGGCTGGCCGGGAGGGCGACGGCGCCGGCGACGGTCAGGGCCATCGCAACCTTCATCATCGTGTTCGTCATGGCTCCAACTCCTTTGCCTGCGCCGGGCCCCGGATGGGGCGGTTCGGCGATCTTGAGCCTGACCCTAACGGCGCCGGTCTGAACCCAACCGGAGCCCTTCGTTCATCCTCGCGACAGAAACGGCAGGCGCAGCGCGGCGAAGGCCCCTCGGCCTGCCGGTCGGCCGCTCAGTCCAGGTTCTCCGGGAACACGCGCTCGACGATGACGCAGTCGCGCCAGACGCCGTCGAGCTTCCCGTGCTTCTCGTGCACGCCGATCTCCTTGAAGCTCATGTGCGCCATCAGGTTCAGGCTGGCGCGGTTCTCCGGAAACACGCGGGACATCAGCTTCCAGAGACCGCCCGCCCGCGCGGCCTCCACCAACGCGGTCATCGCGACGCGCCCGACACCGGCGCCGCGGGCGTCACGCCGCACATAGACCGAGAACTCGCCGATGCCGGCGTAGCAGCACCGATCCGCATACGGGTGGGCGACGGCGTATCCGACGACGTCCCCGGTCTCGTTCTCGACCGTCACGAAGGCCTTGGCGTGATCGAACCAGGCCTCGATCTGGCCGACGTTGCGCAGTTCAGTCTCGAAAGTGCCGACCCGGTCCTCGATCCCCTGGTTATAAATCTCGGTGATCGCCTGGGCGTCGCTGTGGCGCACGGGCCTCGCGGTAAAAACCTGGGACGGCGCCATCGTTCCCCCTTGTCATTTTGATTAAACTAGAAATATAAAAATGACGAACCTGCGTCAATACGGAGCCGCGATGAAGCGCCTGCATCTGCACGTGAGCGTGCCGGACCTCGCCCAATCCATCCAGTTCTATGAGACCCTCTTCGGCGCCCCGGCCACCGTGGTGAAGGACGACTACGCCAAGTGGATGCTGGAGGACCCGCGCGTGAACTTCGCCATCTCCCAGCGCGAGCGGACGGCGGGCGTCGATCACGTGGGTATCCAGGTCGACAGCGCCGCGGAGCTGGGCGAACTCGCGACCCGCCTCAAGGCCGCCGGCGCGACGACCGTCGATCAGGAAGCCACGACCTGCTGCTACGCCCAGTCGGACAAGAGCTGGGTCACCGACCCCGCGGGCGTCCGGTGGGAGACCTTCTACACGTTCGGTGAAGCCACCAGCTACGGCGAGGACGAGCCCGCCGCCGCGGCTCCGTCCGCCGCTTGCCGCGGAGCGCCAGCGCCTGCCGCCAAGGCCGCCGCCCCGGCCTGCTGCTGAGCCCATGGAGAAGCCTGACGCGATTTCCGCGCTGAGCGCCCTGGCTCACGACGGCCGGCTCGACATCTTCCGGCTCCTGGTCAGGGCCGGCCCCGACGGGACGCCCGCCGGTGAGATCGCGCGCGCGACCAACATCGCCAACAGCACACTGTCCTCCCATCTCGCCATCCTCAACAGGGCCGGGTTGATCGCCTCGCGCCGCGACGGCCGCTCGATCATCTACACGGCTGCCTACGACCAGATGCGCGACCTTCTCGGCTTCCTCATGGAGGACTGCTGCCAGGGAAATCCGGAGATCTGCGCACCCCTGGCGGCGCTCGCCAGCCGGCCCTGCACGGCAGAGGGAACGACCTGCTGATGGCTCGCCACCTCAACGTCCTCCTCCTCGCCGGCGCGACCACCGACATTCAGCCGGCATGACCGTGGCGACCGGGCAGGCGAGCCTTGAGCCGCCCCGCGAAGCCTTCGACATCCGCCGGCGCCTCGCCGCCGAAGCCCTCGGAACGGCGCTTCTGCTCGCGGTGGTGATCGGTTCGGGGATCATGGGCGAGCGGCTGGCGGGCGGCAACGACGCCATCGCCCTCCTCGGCAATACGCTGGCGACGGGCGCCGCCCTCGTCGTGCTGATCACGATCTTCGGTCCGCTCTCCGGCGCGCACTTCAATCCCGCGGTGACGCTGGCCTTCCTGCTGCGGCGCGAACTCTCCGTGCGCACGGCGCTCGCCTACGTCGCCGCACAGATCGCCGGCGCCGTGATCGGCGTGTTCGTCGCCCACGCGATGTTCGCCGAGCCCATCCTGCAACTCTCGGGCAAGCTTCGTGACGGCCCCGCCCAGGCCTTCTCGGAGTTCATCGCGACCTTTGGACTGCTGGCCACGATCCTGGGCGCCCTGCGGTTCCGGCCCGACTTCACCCCGGTTGCGGTGGGGCTCTACATCACCGCCGCCTACTGGTTCACCGCGTCGACGTCGTTCGCCAACCCGGCCGTGACCTTGGCGCGGTCCCTGTCCGACAGCTTCGCCGGCATAGCGCCAAGCTCGGCGCCGGCCTTCATCGCCGCACAGCTCGTGGCCGTTCCCGCCGCCGTCTGGGTCTTCGGTTGGCTGTTCCGGAACGCCTGGCCCCCAGCCGGCTGAGACCCGCGAGCTATAACCTGAAGGAATAGCAGCGGCCCAACAGCCGTATTTCACAGGCCCTCCCGATCGCTCCAGAGTTGCGTGGAACGGGAGAGCCGCCATGCACGTGCTTCAGGGAGGCCGCGGCCAGGACAAGGCCGTGAGAGCGCCGGCGGCGCCGGGCGCCAAGGTCGATGACCTCAGACGTCGCAATCCCGCTGGATCCGCCAGACGGCCGCCCGAGGCCGCACACTTCCAGGAGCCGTCTTCCGCCGCATGGTCCCCGCGGACCGCAGGCGGGTCGTCGGAGATCGTCATCCTCGATGCCGACGGGGTGATCGTGGTGGTCAACCAGGCCTGGCGGGCCACCGTCGCCGCCTATGGGTTCGTGCTGCGCAACGCAGGGATCGGAACCTCGTACGTCGACGTCGCCTGCCGCTTCCTGCCCGACCTCGACCGGGCGGCCCTCGAACATAGCTTGCAACGCCTGCTGTCAGGCCTCGTCGAGGAGGTCCGGCACACCTACGCCATCCCGACCGCCGGCGGGCCAAGCTGGCGTCACGTGCAGATCACGCCGCTCTCGATGGGAACGGCCGGCCGCTTCGTGGCCATCCACGACGACCTGACGGAACTGGCGCTTGCCCAGGAGGCGCTCAAGGTGACTTCCGAACAGCTCCTCAACGCGAGGGACGAAGAGCGTCAACGCATCGCCCTCGAACTGCACGACTCGACGCTCCAGCATCTGGCCGCAATCAACTTCGGCCTGGCTAGACTGCGGCGCGCCTCTCCCGGCAAGCTGGCCACCACCATCCTGGACACGATCGCCACGTCGCTGAACGAGGCGGTCAAGGAGACGCGGGTTCTCTCCTACCTGATGAAGCCACGCGGTCTCGCAGGCGACGGGCTGGCGGCGACGGTCCGCCAGTTCCTGGAAGGTTTCGCGCAGCGGACCGGACTGCAGGTCACGCTGGAGGCGGACGTGGCCGTCGATGGCGCGCCTCTGCCGCTGCAGCACGCCGCCTTGCGGATCGTGCAGGAGGCTCTGATGAACGCCAATCGCCATGCCCAGGCGGAGCGCGTCTCGGTCGAGCTCGCCGTGGACAAAGGGCTGCTCACGGTCTCCGTCGCGGATGACGGCCGCGGCATGACCACGGCCGACGGCGACCCCTGTCTCGGCGTGGGTATTCCCGGGATGCACGCCCGCGCCGAGCAGCTCTCCGGCCAGCTGGAAATCTTGAGCGACGCGCGCGGGACCCGCGTGGAAGCCTGGCTCCCGCTGGCCTGAGGCGGCTATTCGCGCTGGTCCCGCCACTCCTGCTGGATCGCCTCGCCGAGCTCGACAGCGTAGCGCGTGATCTTGGCCAGGATCGGCGAAAAGCTGGCGGCGTGGGTCGTGTAGCAGCCGTATTCCACGCCAGCGGCCCACGTCACGTCCAGCCGCACCAGCTCCCCTGAGCGAAGGGCCTTCTGGACGAAGAAGGATGGGGTGATCAACACGGCGTGGCCCGCCCGCACCAGCGGCATCAGGGCGTCGAAATCGTTGGCGGTATAGGCGTCCAGCCTGTCCGCGGCCGACGCCCGCCCGAGGAACTCGGAGGCCGTGTAGCCCGGCAGGCTCGGACCCGCGCAGGGAAACTCGGAGAGGCGATCGACCGAGATCGCGCGCTCCAGCGCCAGCGGATGACTGGGCGACGCCACGAACATGAGTTCGGCGTGCAAGGCTTCGACGTAGGCCAGCGAGCCCTTGGGCGCGTCGGGCGTGCACAGCACAAGGTCGAGCTCTCGGCTCTGTACGAGCGGTAGCAATCGGTTCGCCGCGCCGAACTCGATCTGCAGGCGCAGATGAGGGTGCGCCTCCACGATCCGCAGCAGCAGCCGCGGCAGCAGCGTGTCCTTCAGCAGGGTCGCCACCCCCAGCCGGACAGCGCCGGCGTCGCCGCCCGCAACCAGGGCTGCGTCCCGTGCGAGGTTCTCGGTCGCCGCCATCACCCGCTCAGCGCGTTCGGCGATCATCTCGCCCATCGGCGTAAGCTCTGAACCCGTCGAGGTTCGCGTGAAGATCGTCAGGCTCAGCTCGTCCTCGATCTTGGCGATACTCTTCGACAGGGCCGGCTGCGCCATGTGCAACGCCTCGGCCGCCTTGGCGAAGCTGCCGTGGTCGCGGACGGCGAGGATCTGCCGGAGGTGACGGATGTCCATGGGTGCAGCCGAGGGTTATTGCCCAGACACACCATGCACGATTTGACCTATGTTATCCCCTCTGGGGGCTGAAATGATCACCATCCCTTCCTCCGCGAGCGACATCCGCGTCGAGTGGCTTCGCGCGTCGGTCCGGCCGGAGGATGCGCCGGTCTTCGCAAACCTGATGTCGGTCGGCGTGGAGCGCCTTGGCGAGGCGGTCGCCGGGTCCACGGACATCCATCGCCTCGTCCTTGGCTATGCGCCGGGGTCGAGCCCCGGGCCCGCCACGCTCGTGGCGAAACTGCCGTCCAGCAGCCCGGAAGTCCGCGAGGTCGCCCGTGGCTGGTCCACCTACCGGCGAGAGGTGCTGTTCTATCGCGACATCGCCTGCACCGTCGCGCTGCGCATTCCAAAGGCCTACGTCGCCGAGTTCGACCCGCGGACCGAGGCGTTCGTGCTGGTCATGGAAGACCTGTCTCCCGCCACCGACGGCGACCAGGTCGCCGGCCTGCCGCTGGAGCATGCGCGGCTGGCGCTGGATGAGATCGCGGCTCTGCACGCGAGCTGGTGGAACCGGCCCGAACTGGTCGCCCTGGAAGGGGCCATCCAGCCCTTCGGCGAGGGTCTCTGGGTGGGAACCGGCGCGCGTCACGCCGCCGCCTGGCCCCTGTTCGACAAGTTTGTCGCCGCGCGGGGTTCGCCGGAGCTCCGCAGGGCCGGCGAGCGGATGGCCGACGCCATAGAGCCGATGATGACCGACATGGCCAAGGCGCCCAAGACCCTCTGCCACGGCGATTTCCGCGCCGACAACCTGATGTTCGCGAACGGCGGCGATGGCGGAACAGCCCTGATCACGATCGACTGGCAGGCCCCGATGCAGGCGCGCGGCGCCTTCGACGTGGGCATGCTGATGTCGATGAGCGTCACCACGGAACTCCGGCGCGCCCATGAGGCGGCCCTGCTGCGGGGCTATCACGAAAAGCTGCTGGCCGGCGGGGTCGAGGGCTACGCCTACGACGAGTTCTTCCACGACTATCGCCGCGGGCTGCTGATCGGCTTCACCTATGTCGTCCAGGCGGGCCCGGCGGCCGACATGGCCCACCCCCGGACCGCGGCCCTGTTCGACAGCGCCGTACGCCGCGTGGACGCCGCCCTGCAGGATCACGGGCTGACCGAATTCGTCGACTGACCGTTCCGGCCGACCGCTATCCCTCGGTGAACTGGCCCGCCACGCCGCGCCAGTCATCGCGAAGCTCGTCGCCGATGGCGCGGGCGTGCTCGCGGATCTCGCTGACGATCGGCGAGAAGCTCGCGGCGCGTGTCGTGACGAAATAGTAGTTCGCCTCATACCGCCATTGGACGTCCAGGATCACCATTTCGCCGGCCTCGAGATAGGGCTGCACGACGAACGACGGCGCCAGCAGCGCCATGTCGCCGCTCAGGACGAGGGGCAGGAGAAGCTCGTAGTGGCTCGCCGTGTAGGTCCCGAGATTCTCGCTCTCATGACCCAGTAGCCGCGCGTTGCTCGATCCGGGTGATTGCGAGCCGCCGCACTTGAACTCCGCCAGCCGCGCGATGGAGATATCCCGCTCTTTCGCCAGGGGATGCGAGGGGCTGGCGACGAATACGGCCGGTGTCTGGAGGATGGACTGGATCACATAGGCGTCCGGGGGGTTCTGGCCTGTGATCACCACGTCCAGTTCACGCGCCTCGAGAAGCGGCAGCAATCGCGCGCTCGCCGCGACTTCGGCATGCACCCTGAGACCGGGATGTCGTTCGACGACCCTTTGCACCAAGGGCTGCAACAGCTGCATCTTGAGAGCCGTCGTACAGCCGATCCGCACGGTCCCCGTTTCGCCGCCCGCCAGCAGGGCCGCGTCCCGCGCCAGGTCGCGGGTCTCCGCGATCACCGCATCGGCCCGCCCGGCGATAAGTTCGCCGATCGGCGTCAGCGCCGATCCCTTGGCCGTGCGGTCGAAGAGCTTGAGCTTCAGCTCGTCCTCGAGCCGGGCGACGGACTTGGTAAGCGCCGGCTGCGACACGCCGAGCGCATCGGCGGCTTTGGCGAAGCTGCCGTACTGCCGGATGGCGATCACCTGTCGAAGGCTTCGTGTGTCCATGCCCGTGGTTTCCACCCGAGAGGCGCATGCCGGCGAGGGCGGCTATTCCCGCAGGATATACCGCCACGCGACCGGGGCCAGCTTGAAACCCGAGGCGCGTCGTACCCGACCCGCTAAGACCTGGGGAGCCGCCCTCTTCGGCCCCGTGGGCGAACATAGCCGGGCTTGACCCTGGGCCGGTTGACGTAGGTGGGATCGACCAGCTCCCATGGGTGGCATCCGAGGATATTGGAGAGTCGGATCAGCCAGTTGACGGTCAGTTCCGCCGTCCCTGCTTCGAGGCTGGCGAGGTGCTGGTCAGACATTCCCGCCGCGCTGGCCAGCACGCTTCGTTGCAGCCCTCGATCCCTCCGGAAGGACCCCAGGCGATTGACCGGCCTGAGCTCCTCCTGCCCAGCTGGCGGCGCCTCGAGCAACAACGAAGGGGGTATGTCCAGGACCCTTGCGAGCCCGAGCAACCGCGAGACGCTCAAATCCGAAACGCCCGACTCATATTTGTTTATCTGCTGAAAGGTGAGGCCTAGCGGTTCGGCGAGCTTCACCTGAGTAAGCCCACGCCCCAATCTCAGCGCCTTCAGACGGCCACCCACGGCGGCCCGGCAGCCTTCATCCCGCCGCTCCCCCATGAGACCTCCAATGCCCGCGGACCCCAAACCGTAGACGGCTGGACCGGACTGGAAATTAGGAAATGGAAGCCCCGGAGATCCCCGGGGCTTCCTCGCGTGAGCCTGGACTCTAAGGGCCGTTCAGGCGAGCGCGGAGGCCGTAGGCGCGCGCCGACGCCGCATAAGAGCGCCGAGGCCGCCAAATCCCAGCATCATGAGACCCCAGGTGGCCGGCTCGGGAACGGTCGTCAGGGCGACGTCCATCACGCGGAACTGGCGCCCGGAACCGACATCGGGGCTGAAGAAGAAGTCGAGCGTGGTGATGGGCGCCACGTTGCCGTAGATCGTGAACTTGGTCTGCCCGTTGCCGATGACGCAGAACGTGCAGTTGGGGGTCGGAGCGAACGCCGTAAAGGTCGTCGTGCCGTTGACGATCAGCCTCATCAACGAGCTGTTGCCTCCGTCGAAGCTGAACGTGACCTTGTCCCAGCTGTTTTCGAAGACGACGTGCAGATTGTCGAACGGGTCCTGATTGCCGCCGTTTCCGTCCGACACGACGGCCTCGCCGCCGGTGTCCGTATCGAACGCGTCGGTCGAGCTGAACGTGACGTCTGAAC